>DASPMH010000270.1:0-6276 GCA_035627175.1 Terriglobales bacterium
GGAGACGACGTCGACGTCGAGCTCGATGGCGTCGTCGAGGAACTTGTCGATCAAGATGGTTCGCTCGGGAGCGGCTTCGAGAGCCCGTTCCATGTAGCGGCGCAGACTCTCCTCTTCGTAGACGATCTCCATCGCTCGGCCGCCGAGAACGTAGGACGGGCGCACCAGCACCGGATAGCCGAGGCGGCGGGCGATCGTCGCCGCTTCGCCGGCATTCTTGGCGATGCCGTTGGGCGGCTGCTTGAGCTCGAGCTTCGACAACAGCTCGGCGAAGCGCTCGCGATCTTCGGCGCGATCGATCGAATCGGGCGAAGTGCCGAGGATCGGCACGCCCGCCTGCTCCAGCGGCACGGCGAGCTTGAGCGGCGTCTGCCCGCCGAATTGCACGATCACTCCGTCGGGCTTCTCGCGCTCGACCATGCTGAGCACGTCCTCGCGGGTCAGCGGCTCGAAGTAGAGCTTGTCGGAGGTGTCGTAGTCGGTGCTGACCGTCTCCGGATTGCAGTTGACCATGATCGTCTCGAAGCCGTCTTCGCGCAGAGCGAAGGCGGCGTGGACGCAGCAATAGTCGAACTCGATGCCCTGACCGATGCGATTCGGGCCGCCGCCGAGAATCATGATCTTGCGTCGATCGCTGACGTCCGATTCGTCCTCGTCCTCGTAAGTCGAGTACAGATACGGCGTGTGCGCCTGAAACTCGGCGGCACAGGTGTCGACGATCTTGTAGACCGGGCGGATGTCGGCGTTGAGGCGCTGCTGGCGGACCTCCTCTTCCGAGCGGTTGGTCAGCTGAGCCAAGCGGACATCGGCAAACCCGAGCTGCTTGGCGTGACGCAGGCCGGCGTCCGAAAGCGTGCCGGCGGCGCGAATCTCGCCCTCGCAATGGACGATCTGACGGACATTCTCGAGAAACCAAGGGTCGATCTTGGTGATGTCGTAGAGCTCTTCGGTGGTGAACCCTTCGCGATAGGCGTCGGCAACCAGCCACAAACGCCGCCCATTGGGGACGCGCAGCTTGTGGATCAGCGCGTCGCGGTCGATCGGGCGGGGCCCGCGGCCCTTCTCGTCGAACCCGTAGGAGTCGACCTCGAGCGAACGAATCGCCTTCTGCAGCGACTCTTTGAAGGTGCGGCCGATCGCCATCACCTCACCGACCGACTTCATTTGCGGTCCGAGTACGTCGCTCGCCTCGGGGAATTTCTCGAAGGTGAAGCGCGGAATCTTGGTGACGACGTAGTCGATGGTCGGCTCGAATGACACCGGGGTCTCGCGGGTGATGTCGTTGGAGATCTCGTCGAGGGTGTAGCCGACGGCGAGCTTCGCCGCGATCTTGGCGATCGGGAAGCCGGTCGCTTTGCTGGCGAGCGCCGAGCTGCGCGACACCCGCGGATTCATTTCGATGATGACCAACCGGCCGTTGTCGGGGTGGACGGCGAACTGGATGTTCGAGCCGCCGGTGTCGACGCCGATCTCGCGGATGATCGCGAGCGCGGCGTTGCGCATGATCTGGTATTCCTTGTCGGTCAGCGTCTGCGCTGGAGCGACGGTGATCGAGTCGCCGGTGTGGACTCCCAGCGGATCGAAGTTCTCGATCGAGCAGACGATGACGACGTTGTCTTTGACGTCGCGCATCACCTCGAGCTCGAACTCCTTCCAGCCGGCGATCGACTCCTCGACCAGCACCTCATGGGTTGGAGAGGCGTCGAGGCCCCAGACGATCAGGCGCTCGAACTCTTCGTCGGTCACCGCGATGCTGCCGCCGGTACCGCCGAGGGTACGCGAAGGCCGGATGATCAAGGGCAGTCCGAGCTCGTTGCGGATCCGGTGCGCCTCCTCGACATCGTGGGCGTAACCGCTGCGCGGCAGGTCGAGGCCGATGCTCTCCATCGCGGCCTTGAACAGATCGCGATCTTCCGCCTTTTTGATCGCGGCCACCGAAGCACCGATCAGCTCGACGCCGAAGCGCTCGAGCACACCACGCTCGGCGAGCTCGAGCGCGGCATTCAAGCCGGTCTGACCGCCGATCGTCGGCAGTAGCGCGTCCGGGCGCTCCTTTTCGATGATCTGGGTCAGCATCTCGGCGGTGATCGGCTCGATGTAGGTACGGTCGGCGAAATCGGGATCGGTCATGATCGTCGCCGGGTTGGAGTTGATCAGAATCACCCGATAGCCCTCCTGCTGGAGAGCCTTGCACGCCTGGGTGCCCGAGTAATCGAACTCGCAGGCCTGGCCGATGACGATCGGGCCGGAGCCGATCAACAGGATCGAGGAGATGTCAGTTCTTTTGGGCATTCGTGTCTCTTACTTGGCCTTGTCCATCAGCTCGGTGAAGCGCTGGAACAGATAGCTCGCGTCGTGCGGCCCCGGTGAGGCCTCGGGATGGTACTGCACCGAGAACGCCGGCAGCTTCTCGTGCTCGAGGCCTTCGACGGTCTTGTCGTTGAGATTTACGTGAGTGAGCTTGGCGACGCTCTGCAGCGAGTCGACGTCGACCGCAAAGCCGTGGTTCTGCGACGTGATCTCGACCTTGCCGGTGGTCAGGTCCATCACTGGTTGGTTACCGCCGTGATGCCCGAACTTGAGCTTGTAGGTACGGCCACCGAGGGCGAGACCCATGATCTGGTGGCCGAGGCAGATGCCGAACACCGGCTTCTGGCCGAGCACGTCGCGGACGATATCGGCGTACGGGCCGACGTCGGGATCGCCTGGGCCGTTGGAGAGAAAGATGCCGTCGGGGTTGAGCGCCAGCACCTCCGACGCCGGCGTACTTGCCGGAACGACGTGCACCTTGCACCCGGCAGTGACCAGGTTGCGCAGGATGTTGCGTTTGATGCCGAAATCGTACGCCACCACCGAGTAACGCGGCTCGGCGCTGGTGCCGTATCCCTTGGTCAGATCCCAAGTCGATTCCTGCCAGTCGTAGGGCTGAGCGCAGCTGACCTCGCGCACCAAATCACGGCCGACGAGGCTCGGTCGCGAGCGCGCCTTCTCCACCAGACTCTTCGGATCGAGGTCGGTGGTCGAGATGATCGCCTCCTGCGCGCCGAAGTTGCGCACATGGCGCACCAGCGCGCGGGTATCGATGCCCTGAATCCCGGGGATGTTGTGCTCAGCGAGATACTGCCCGAGGCTGCGGCGCGAGCGCCAGTTGCTCGGCTGCTCCCAGTACTCCTTGACGATGAAGCCTTGGACGAAGGGCCGCCATGATTCGACGTCCTCCTCGTTGATGCCGACGTTACCGATCTCGGGATACGTCATCGCCACCAGTTGGCCGCAGTAGGACGGGTCGGTCAGGATCTCCTGATACCCCGTCATCGCGGTGTTGAAGACGATCTCGCCACCGGCCTCGCCCTCGGCGCCAAAGCTGGTGCCCTCGAAAACGGTGCCGTCCGCCAATGCCAGTAATGCTTTCACCTTCACCTCGAACGATGGATTTCTGCTGATTGATCGGAACAAAAGCCGCGCTCCGAGCTCCACACCAGCTGCCCGCCGACGAGAGTGGCGGTGGTTCGGCCACGCAGCTCCATGCCGCCGAAAGGGGTGTTGCGCGACCGCGACTGCATCGCCGTCGAGTCCACCTGCCATTTGGCGCTCGGATCGATGACGACGACGTCGGCGACGTGCCCCGGCCGCAGGGTTCCCAGCGGTTGGTTGATCACCCGCGCCGGATTGGTGCTCATCGCGGCGATCAGCTGCAGCGGGATCATCCCGCTCGCTTCGGCCATCGCCAGCGACAAGCCGAGCCCGGTCTCGAGACCGATGATGCCGTTGAGAGCACGGTCGAACTCCACTTCCTTCTCGTCGCGATGATGGGGGGCATGATCGGTGGCGATCACGTCGATGGTGCCGTCGGCGAGTCCCTGACGCACCGCCTCGACATCCCGCTCGCCTCGCAGGGGCGGGTTCATCTTGGCGTTGGTGTTGTAGCCCTCGCAGGCACGGTCGGTCAGGGTGAAATGATGCGGCGTCGCCTCGGCCGTCACCGCCAGGCCGCGTCCCTTGGCAGCGCGCACCAGCTCGACCGAGCCGGCGGTACTGAGATGGGCGATGTGCAGCCGGCCGCCGCTGCGCTCGAGCAGCGCCAGATCGCGGGCGATCATCGCTTCCTCGGCGGCCGCCGGGATGCCGCGCAATCCGAGGCGCAGCGACATCGCTCCCTCGTGCATCACCCCGTCACAGGCGATGTGGCGATCTTCTTCGTGGACGATCACCGCCAGGCCGAACATCGCCGAGTATTCCAGCGCCCGGCGCATCAAGCCCCCGTCCATGATCGGCATGCCGTCATCAGAGACGGCGACGATCCCGGCGCGGTGCATTTCGCCGATCTCGGCGAGCTCTTCGCCGCGCAGCCCCTTCGACACCGCTCCGATGGGAAACACCCGCGCCAGACCGACCTCGGCGGCGCGCTCGAGGATCAGCTCGGTGACCGCACCACTGTCATTGACCGGACTGGTGTTGGCCATGCAGGCCACCGAGGTGTAGCCACCGGCGACGGCGGCGCGCACGCCGCTCTCGATGGTTTCCTTGTACTCGTAACCCGGCTCGCGCAGATGCACGTGAATGTCGACCAGACCCGGCACGACCCACATACCGGCCGCGTCGAGCACCTCGGCGTCGATAGCCGGAGCCTTGCCCGGCTCGTACAAGGCGGCGATGACACCGTCTTCGATGACGAGATCGCGCTCCGCGTCCAGATTTTGCGACGGGTCGAGCACCCGCCCGCCACGGATCAGCAGCGCCATCACATCGCCCTCCGCAGCAGCGGCACTTCTTCCGCTCGCCGCTCCGGTGAGTCGACCTCCCCCGAAGCTTCCGCAGGCGGTCGATTGACCAGCAGGAACAGCACCGCCATGCGCACCGCGACGCCGTTGGTCACCTGCTCGAGGATCACCGAGTAGGGTCCGTCGGCGACGGCGCTGGCGATCTCGACGCCGCGATTGATCGGTCCCGGATGCATGATCATCACGTCCGGCCGGGCGAGCTTGACCACCTCTTCGGTCAGACAGAAGTAGCGCGAGTACTCGTCGATCGTCGGGAAGAAATTGCGTCCCTGCCGCTCGCGCTGCAGTCGCAGCATGATGATCACATCGGCGTCTCTGACCCCGGCGCGCAGGTTCGGCGCGATCTCGCCCCATTCGCCTAGCTCGGGCGGTAGGAACGTCGGCGGACCGACAAAGCGCAGCTTGGCGCCGAGCGCCTTCAGCGCGAAGGCATTCGATCGCGCTACGCGGCTGTGGAGGATGTCGCCGACGACGGCTACGGTCAGACCTTCGAAGCCGCCCTTGCGCTCGCGGATGGTCAGCGCATCGAGCAGCGCCTGGGTGGGATGCTCGTGGGCACCGTCGCCGGCATTGATGATCGGGCAGCTGACCCGCTCGGCGAGAAACCGCGCCGCGCCGGCAGCGGGATGGCGGACGATCAACACATCGGGACGCATCGCCGCCAGATTGCGCGCTGTGTCGAGCAGGGTCTCCCCCTTGTTGACGCTGCTGGCGGTGCCGGCGAGGCTGACGAAATCGGCGCTCATACGCTTGGCCGCGATCTCGAACGAAGTGCGGGTCCGGGTGCTGTCTTCATGGAAGAAGCTGACCACCGTCTTGCCCCGCAAAGTCGGCACTTTCTTGATGTCGCGCTCGGAGATCTCTTTGAACGAGGCTGCGGTATCGAGCAGATAGAGGAGCTCACCGCGGTCGAGCCCTTCGAGCCCAAGGAGGTGACGGCGCGCGAACTGCATCAGCTCTCCTCTCCTTGCTCCACCGCGACCTCGTCGCGGTCATCGCATTCCTGCAGGCGGACCTGCACCGACTCGCTCGGGCGGGTGGGGATGTTCTTGCCGACGTAGTCGGCGCGGATCGGCAGCTCGCGGTGGCCACGGTCGACCAGCACCAGCAGTTGCACCGAGCGCGGCCGGCCGAAATCCATCAAAGCATCCAACGCAGCACGGACGGTGCGTCCGGTGAACAGCACGTCGTCGATCAGCAGCACCGCCTTCTCGTCGATCGGGAAGGGAATGTTGGTACCGCGTACCTGCGGCTGCTGCTGGGCGCGGCTGAGATCGTCGCGATAGAGAGTGATGTCGATCACCCCGCAAGGCACGTCGACGCCTTCGATCTCGCGGATCTTCTGGCGCAGGCGAGCCGCGATGTAGATGCCCCGCGAGCGCACTCCGATCAGGGCCAGGTGCTCGGTGCCCTTGTTGCGCTCGAGCACTTCATGAGCAACGCGGGTCAGGGCGCGGTCGACGGCGCGCGCGTCCATCACCACCCGGAGATTTCC
>DASPMH010000271.1:0-4256 GCA_035627175.1 Terriglobales bacterium
CGCTCGAGCTCGGCGCGGATGTCGGCGAACTGCCCGCGCAGCACCTGCAGGTACAGGTCGCGCTTCGAGCCATAGTGGTAGTGGCTGGCGGCGAGATTGACCCCGCCGCGCTCGGCGAGCTGTCGCATCGTCGTGCCGTGAAAGCCGCGCTCGGCGAACAAGGTTGCGGCGGCGGCGAGCAGGCGGTCTTTGGTCTCACCGGATGCCGAAGTGCCCATGGATGGACGTGCGTTTTAAACGTATGTTTCACCGAGTCAAGAGCCGCCGGGGTGGGACCGACCGAGCACAATCGTGCTTCTCATCGACGACGAGCTTCGGCTATACGGCGCCCGGGAGGCACTGCCGTTGTCGTCGTTTCACCCGCGCGCTGCGCTGATTTACCTGGCGATGCTCGTCGCCACCGTCGCCGGTTATTTCTGGATCCGGGCCGAGGGCGGCGCGCTCGCGGCGCCGCTGGTTCCGCCAGGGTCAGCGGCGGCGGCCGGCGCCGCTCACAGTGTCGCGGTCGCCAAGGTGCTGCTCGCCCTCGCGGTGATCATGGTGGCGGCGCGGCTGTTGGGCAATGTCGTGCGCCGCTGGTTGGGCCAGCCGCAAGTCGTCGGCGAGATTCTCGCCGGAATCCTGCTCGGCCCTTCCTTCCTCGGCGCGATTGCCCCCGAGTTGCAGCACCACTTGCTGCCGCCCGAGGCGGCGCCCTTCCTCGGCATGATCTCGCAACTCGGGGTGGTACTGTTCATGTTCGTCGTCGGGCTCGACCTCGACCCGCGACTGTTGCGCGCCAATACCCATGTGACGCTGGCGATCTCCCATGCGAGCATCGTCGTGCCTTTTCTTGCCGGCAGCGCTCTGGCCCTGTGGCTGTATCCGATCTACGGCACGGCGAACGTCAGCTTTACGGTTTTTTCGCTGTTCTTCGGTGTCTCGCTCTCGGTCACCGCTTTCCCGGTGCTGGCGCGCATCTTGACCGACCGCAGTCTGAGCACGACGCCGATCGGTGCCATGGCGCTCGCCTGCGCCGCCGTCGACGACGTCACCGCCTGGTCCTTGTTGGCCTTGCTGGCCGGGGTGGCCGTCACCGACGTCTCTCTTCCGTTGATCACTGCAGCATTGGTGGCCGTCTATCTGCTGGCGATGTTCCTGGTGGTCCGACCGTTCTATGGGCGGCTGGCCGCGCGCGAAGAGCTGCTCGGCCGCGAGCTGTCGCGTTCGACGCTTGCCTGGGTCTGTGCCGGAGCCCTGCTGTCAGCCTCGGCGACCGACTGGATCGGGATTCATCCGCTTTTCGGCGCCTTTCTGTTCGGTGCCTTGTTGCCGCACGAAGGGCGTCTGGCAACCCAGCTGCGGGCGCGGTTGGAGGACATGGTCGTGGTGTTGTTCCTGCCGGCGTTCTTCGCCTTTACCGGAGCGCGGACGCAAATCGGCTTGCTCGGCAATGGTGCCGACTGGCTGTTCTGCGGCGTCATCATCGCCGTCGCTACCGCCGGCAAGTTCGGTGGCTCGCTTGCGGCCGCGCGCTGCTGCGGTGTCGGCTGGCGCGAGTCGGCGATGATCGGCATCTTGATGAACACCCGCGGTCTGATGGAGCTGATCGTGCTCAATGTCGGCCTCGAGCTCGGAGTGATCCAGCCGCAATTGTTCACCATGTTGGTGATCATGGCGCTGGTGACCACCTTCGCCACCAGTCCGATCTTCGATTGGCTCGCCAAGCCACGGTCGCTGCCGGCGAACGGCTCGCAAGCACTGTTGCGCTAGCGGCGGCGCGTGCATAGGGTGCGCCCACTTCAGCGCGAGGAAGCGACATGTCGATCGACCGGCTCGATTTCGGAATCTTTCTGGCTCCGTTCCATCCGATTCGCGAGAATCCGACGCTGTCGTTGCAACGCGACTTCGAGCTGATCGAGTGGCTCGACGATCTCGGCTACGACGAAGCCTGGATCGGCGAACATCATTCCGCCGGCTACGAGATCATCGGGTCGCCCGAGGTATTCATTGCCGGCGCCGCCGAACGCACGCGCCGCATTCGTCTGGGCACCGGTGTGGTCTCGTTGCCCTATCACCACCCGCTGATAGTCGCCGACCGGATCATGCAGCTCGACCACCAGACGCGGGGGCGGGTGATGTTCGGTGTCGGTCCGGGCGCACTGCCCTCGGATGCTTTCATGATGGGCATCGATCCGATGCAGCAGCGCGATCGCATGGACCAAGCGATCGAGGTGGTGGTGCCGCTGCTGCGCGGCGAGACCGTCACGGCGCAGACCGACTGGTTCACCCTGAAAGACGCGCGCTTGCAGTTGCGACCCTACACCAAGCCTCACATCGAGATCACCGTCGCTTCGCAAGTGTCACCGGCGGGAGCACGGGCTGCGGGCAAGCACGGTCTCGGTCTGCTCTCGATCGGAGCGACCACCACCGGTGGCTTCAATGCGCTGGCGACCAATTGGGGCATCTGCGAGCAGAAGGCCGCGGAGCACGGCAGAAGTGTCGATCGCAACCGCTGGCGCCTGGTCGGCCCGATGCACATCGCCGAAACCAAGGAGCAGGCGCGCAAGGATGTTCACTTCGGTCTCGAACGGTGGCTGCACTATTTCCGCAACGTCGCCGCCTTGCCGCTGGCGCCGGAAGGATCGCTCGACGATGCCGTCGATGCGATGAACCGCACCGGGTTCACCGTCATCGGCACACCGGACGACGCCGCGGCCCAAATGGCGCGCTTGCAAGAGCAGTCGGGCGGCTTCGGCTGTTTCCTTTTCATGGCGCACGAATGGGCCGACCGCGAGGCGACCAAGCGCAGCTACGAGCTCTTCGCCCGCTATGTGATGCCGCAGTGCCAAGGGGCGCTGGAGGGCATCGCCGATTCGAACCAGTGGGCGGCCAACAATCGCCCGCAGTTCATCGGCGCGGCGACCCAGGCGATCATGCAGGAGATCTCCAAGCATGCCTCCGAGCAGCAGGAGAAGGAGCTGCGCAAGGCCGGCTGACTCAGACGGACGAGCGACTGAGCGAGGAGATCAATTCCGTCGAGCGTAGCGGACGAGGCAGATGGACCGCCAACAGATGACCGAGGAGCTCGGTGGCGCGGTTGCCGATCTCACCCCGCAACGGCCGCGTCCGCCCCTCTGCAAGGGGGCGGTCCTTGAGCTCTTCGAGCGCCGCGACCGCTGCGCCGGTAAATGACAGGGTGCCGCTGCGGCTTACCTGACAGCCGGCGCAGAGGACTCGACCCTCGACGGCGTCGACAAAAGCGGTGGCGTCGACGGCAATGCTCTCCTGACAGCGCTGGCAATGGCCGAGCTGCGGATCGTAGCCGGCGTGCTTGAGCAATCGCAGCTCGAAGGTACGCAGGAATCCCCCTGTCGCCGGGCCGCGTTTGAGCTCGACCAGTCCTTCCCACAGCAGCTCGAAAAGCTCGCCGACCACCTGTCCTTCGCAGGTGAGCTGATCGACGAGCTCGGTCAGATAATTGGCGTAGGCGAATTTGAGTGGCTGTGACAGCGGACCTACCGGCTCGAGCAGATCGCAGAACTCGAGAAATGCCAGGCTCGCGTTGGCGCGGCTGCGGAAGTGCACGCGCACGCCGGTGAACGGGTCGAGACAGTTGGCGAAGCGCCGGCGCGAATTCTTGGCGCCCTTGGCGATGCCGGTCATTTTGCCGAAGTCCTGGCTGAGCAAGGTGACGATCTTGTCCGACTCGCCATAGACGCGGCTGCGTAACACGATCGCCAGACTGTTCTGACTGGGATTCACGGGCGCCAACAAACCATCGCCCCCTCAGCTTGACAAGGGATAGGGTGGGCCTTAGCTTCCGCCCCCGACATGCACCCAGATTCAGATGAAAAATCAAATGGTTGGGCGGATCAAGAAGAGGCGGAGACAGCTTCGGGAGGGACAGCGGGCGCAACCACGACGAGCCTCGAAGAGCAGTTGAAGCAGGCCCGTGCCGAGGCCCAGGAGAATCACGAGCTGTTCCTGCGCGAGCGAGCCGAGCTGCAGAACTTCAAGCGCCGCATGCAGCGCGAGAGCTCCGAGGCGCTGCGCTATGCCGCCGAAGGGCTGCTGCGCGATCTGCTACCGGTGATCGACAATCTCGAGCGCGCCCTCGGTCATGCCCAACCCGACGATCCTCTGGTCGAAGGCGTCAAGCTGGTGCACGGCAGCCTGCTCGCCGCGCTCGCCAAGCACGGCGTCGAGCGCATCGATGCTCTCGGTCAGCCCTTCGATCCCGCTCTGCACCAGGCGATGATGCGCGTCGAGAGCGA
>DASPMH010000272.1:0-4785 GCA_035627175.1 Terriglobales bacterium
CTCTGCCGAGCGCAGCTACATGGCGCGCGGAGGGGGCTAGGCGAGATGGGCGGTGCGTATATGCTGGGGCGCATCATTTCTAGGAGAGGCCATGCCGGTCGAAACCTTAGCCGAAGCTACCAACCGATTGACCGCCTGCGGCTTCGACGCCGACTATCGCGTCGAGAACGGGCAGCTCGCCGCGCCGGGACGCAACTGCAGCCACCGGCCCGGCGCCTTCGATGTGCATGAGATCGTGCGTTTCGAAGGGGTGACCGATCCCGCCGACGAGGCGATCTTGTTTGCTGTCGAATGCAAGCAACACGCCGTCAAAGGAACCTACATCGCGACCTATGGGCCGCGGACGCCGGTGGCGGACGAGGAAGTGATGAAGGAGCTCGAGGTGCGGGGCGCGGAGCTGCCGCTGAGCAACCAGCCTTGATGTCGCGAGGGATCAGCCGATGAAGAATTGCATCGAGCGGTCGGCTATGCGGAACAGCGGATCCCAGTAGACGCCCAGCACCAGGGTGCCGATCGACAGCGCCCACATCAGGGCGCCGTTGTAGCTGCCCACTGCGACCGGCCCTTCGCTGCCGTCAGGCATGTCGAGGAACATCGTCCGCACCACCCGGGCATAGTAGCCGAGCGAGATGACGCTGTTGATCAGCGCCACCAGCGCCAGCAGGTAGAACTGCTGATTGACCACCGCGGCGAACAGCGCCAGCTTGCCGACGAAGCCGGCGAACGGCGGCAGCCCGATCAGCGAGAACATGAAGATCGCCATCGCCGTCGCCGGTCCGGCGCCGCCGCGCCAGGCGAGCCCGCGCAGGCCGCCGAGGTCTTCGCGGCCGGTCGAATTGGCGACGATCATCACGATCAGAAAGGCGCCGATATTCATCATGTAATAGGCGACCAGGTAGAACATCATCGCCGCCAGCGCTTCGTTGGTCAGCACCACCAGGCCCATCATGATGTAGCCGGCGTGGGCGATACTCGAGTAGGCGAGCATGCGCTTCAAGTTGGTCTGGTTGAGCGCGGCGAGATTGCCGAGGGTCATAGTCACCATCGACAGCACCAGCATCAGCTGCGGCCAATCGACTCCCGCGATGATCGTCCACCCCCCGCCCTGCACCGACTGCGACAGGCCGGGGTAGAAGAAGCGCATCGTCAAAGCGAAGCCGGCAGCCTTCGACCCCACCGAAAGAAAGGCTGCGATCGGGATCGGCGCGCCGGTGTAGACGTCGGGCGCCCACATGTGGAAGGGCGCAGCGGAGATCTTGTACCCGAAGCCGGCGAAGGTCAGCAGAATGGCGACGAACACCGCCAGCTGGTTCGCCGCAGTACCCGCGTTCAGCGCCTGGCTGATCTGATGGAAATCCATGCTACCGGCGAGCCCGAAGATCCAGCTCATGCCGTAGATCATCGTCCCCGAAGCGACGCCGCCGTAGATCAGGTACTTGAGGGCCGCCTCGCCGGAACGACGGTCGCGGCGCAGGAAACCGGTCAGCACGTAGGAAGTGATGCTGACGAACTCGAGCGAGAGGTACGCCATCAGCAGGTTCGACGCGGTCGCCATGAAGAACATGCCGAGCGTCGCCGCCAGCAACAGACCGTAATACTCGCCCTGGTTGGTACGCTTCACTTCGTTCGAGCCGAGCGACATCCAGATCGCCGCCAGCGACGCGAAGCCGAAGACCACCTGAAAGAAGACCGCGAACGGATCGTGCACGGTCATGCGGTGAAACAGCGCGGCCGGCGCATGCCCCGCGCCGAGAGCGACGGCGAAGAGCGCGAGCGCAACGCAGACCAGCGCGGCTTCGCCGATCCAACGCTTCTCAGAGACCACCAGGTCGAGAAGGAAAGCCGCGACGATCCCGATGGTCAGGATGACCTCGGGGATCAGGTACGGCAGGCTATCGAGGTTAGCGAGACCCATCGCTGCTGGCGCGCTCTCAGTCCGGCAGAATGGCGCTCGCCGGGGCGGCGCTGGCGACGTCGGGACGTTGCTGGCTGATGACGATATTATTGAGGTGCTTGAGCGAGGCCTGCATCAGATCGAGAGCCGGGCGTGGGTAGACGCCGAGGATCACCACGATCACCGCCAGCGGCACCAGGGTCACCAGCTCGCGGGCATTGATCTCGGGCAGGGCGACATACTTCTCGTTGGTCTTGCCGAGGAAGACCCGCTGCATCATCCACAGCATGTAGCCGGCAGTCAGCACCACCGCGCTCGCGCCGATCGCGGTCAGCCCCGGATATTTCTGCCAGGTGCCGAGCAGCACCAGTACCTCCGAGATGAAGGCGGACAAGCCGGGCAAGCCGAGGGCGGCGAAGAAGGCGAGCGCGGTGAAGCCGGTATAGACGGGCATCACCGAGGCGATGCCGCCGAAGCCTTCGATCTGGCGATGGTGGGCGCGGTCGTAGATGACGCCGACGAGGAGGAAGAGCATCGCGGTGACGGTGCCGTGGTTGAACATCTGCAGCACCGCGCCATTGATTCCTTGCTCGGTGAACGACGCCATGCCGAGCATGACGTAGCCCATGTGGCTGATACTCGAGTACGCCACCAGCTTCTTCATGTCGGTTTGCGCCATCGCGCAGAGCGCACCATAGACGATGTTGAAAGCCCCGAGAGCACCGAGGAAGAGATAGGCGTACTCGGCCGTCGCCTCCGGCAGCATCGCGAAGTTGATGCGCAAGATGCCGTAGGTGCCCATCTTGAGCAGCACCCCGGCGAGGATCACCGAGATCGCCGTCGGCGCCTCGACGTGGGCATCCGGCAGCCAGGTGTGGAACGGGAACGCCGGGATCTTGATGGCGAAGCCGATGAACAGTCCCATCCACAGCAGCGCCTGAACGCGCGGATCGAAGGCCGCCGGCACCTTTTCCATCAGGATGCGCATGTCGAAGGTGTTGGGCTCGACGCCGAAGTACATCGCCAGCAGCGCCAACAGCATCAGCACGCTGCCGGCCATGGTGTAGAGGAAGAACTTGATCGCGGCATACTCGCGCCGCGGCCCGCCCCAGATGCCGATCAGGAAGTACATCGGCAGCAGCATCAGCTCCCAGAAGACGTAGAAGAGGACGAAGTCGAGGGCGAGAAAGACGCCCATCATCGCCGCGTCGAGCAGCAGGAACAGAGCGAAGTACCCTTTGACCGCTTTATCGATGCCCCAGGAGGCGAGGATGCAGATCGGACAGAGGAGCGCCGACAGCAGCACCATGGTGACACTGATGCCGTCGACCCCGACCAGATAGAAAACGTTGAAGCTCGGAATCCAAGGAGCGTGCTCGAGGAACTGGAAGCCGGTCTGGCTGCGGTCGAAGTTGATGAACAGCCAGATCGCCAGCAGCAAGGGCGGAACGGTGAATGCCAGCGCCACCCGCTTGATCCATTCGTGCGCGGCGCTGGGCATGGCCAACACCGCGGCCATCCCGGCAATCGGACAGAAGATCAAGATACTGAGCAGGTATTCCATAGTTCCCCTGATCCGGAGGCTCCGCCTCTCACAGCATTCGCACCACCATCACCACGACGACGCTGGCGACGATGACGTAGAGATAACCGTTGATGCTGCCGGTCTGCAGGCGGCGCATGCCCTGGCCGAAGCGCAGCGTAGCGTCGGCAATGACGTTGACGATGCCGTCGATGACATAATGATCGAAGGCGCCGTTGATCCACGAGACGGTGCGGGTGATCAGTGCCATCGCATTGACCACGCCGTCGACGATGATGCGGTCGAAGGCCGCCGCAATCCCGGTGATTCTGAGCGTGCCGTTGATCACCACCGCCTGGTAGAGCTCGTCGACGTAGTACTTGTTGTAGACCCACTGATAGACCTTGCCGCCGGCGAGCTCGGAGAAGCGCTCGGGAGCGACGGTCTTGGTCAGGTACATCGCCCGCGCCAGCCAGATGCCGCCGCCGGCGACCAGCAGTGAGGTGAGCATCAGCACGTATTCGATCGGCTCGATGTGATGGGCGGCGTGCGCGGCACCATGGCCGCCATGGTGCGCTCCGGCAGCGAATACCGGCGCCAGCCACTGCTCGAAACGATTCGCTCCCCCGAGAGCATGCGGCACGCCGAGGAAGCCGGCGAAGGCCGCGAGCGTCGCCAGGATGATCAGTGGCACCACCATCACCATCGGGCTCTCGTGCAGGTGCTCCTGAGTGTGATGGTCGGCGCGCGATTCGCCGTGGAAGGTCATGAACACCTGACGGAACATGTAGAAGGCCGTCAGCCCGGCAGCGGCGACACCGATCAGCCACAGCAGCGGGCTACCGTGCTCCGACGACCACGCCTTCCAGAGAATCTCGTCCTTCGAGAAGAAGCCCGACAGCGGGATGATGCCGGCGATCGCCAGGGTCGAAACCAGGAAGGTACGGTAGGTCCACGGCATCCACTTCTTCAAGCCGCCCATCTTGCGCATGTCCTGCTCGTGGTGCATCGCGTGGATCACGCTGCCCGAGCCGAGGAACAGACACGCCTTGAAAAAGGCGTGAGTCATCAGATGGAAGATGCCGGCGGCGTAGGCGCCGACGCCCATGGCGAGGAACATGTAGCCGAGCTGGCTGACGGTCGAATATGCCAGCACCTTCTTGATGTCGTTCTGTGCCGTGCCGATGGTCGCCGCGAACAGGGCGGTCAGCGCGCCGATGCTCGCCACCACGTGCAGCGTCGCCGGCGCCATGTCGAAGAGGTAGCTGGTGCGGCCGATCAGATAGACGCCGGCGGTGACCATCGTCGCAGCGTGGATCAGGGCGCTGACCGGCGTCGGGCCGGCCATCGCGTCGGGCAGCCAGACGTA
>DASPMH010000273.1:0-2511 GCA_035627175.1 Terriglobales bacterium
ATTTCGTTTGAGGTTGGCCAGCATCTCGGCATGCTGCTTCGCCTTCTGCTGCTGCGGCCGAATCAGCACGAAATAGAACACGACGAATATCAAAGCCAACGGCAGGAACTGGACGAACGCGGGCGGGGCGGCGCCGGCGGCGCCGCCCTGGGCCCAGACCGGATCGATCATTACTGTTCTCCCTCGGAGAGCTGGCGTAGCCGGTCGGCCGACCACTCCGGATAGTCGTCGCGCTCGATGGCGCTGCGAATGTCTCGCATCAAAGCTTGGTAGAATCGCAAATTGTGCAGGCTCGCCAGCTGCGCACCCAACATCTCATTGCTGTTCATCAGGTGTCGTAGGTAGGCGCGAGTGAAGTTGCTGCAGGTGTAGCAGTCGCATCGCTCGTCCGGCGGGCGAACATCTTCCGCCAGCCGAGCCAAGCGCAGGTTCAGCCGGCCGCGGCTGGTGAACAGGGTGCCGTTGCGGCCGTTGCGGGTGGGAAGGACGCAGTCGAACAGGTCGAATCCAAGCCCGGCGAAGCGCAGCAAATCTTCGGGAGTTCCCACTCCCATGAAGTAACGTGGCCGGTCCGGCGGCAAGACGGCGAGCGTCTCCGCAGCAAGAGACATAGTGACGTTGCGATCCTCCCCTATACTGAGTCCGCCCACCGCATATCCTGGAAAATCGAGCGCCACAAGGTCGCGTGCGTTGGCGAGGCGCAGGTCGGCGAACAGCCCTCCTTGGACGATGGCGAACATCAATCGGCCAGGCAGCACCGGCCGCACCCGGGCCCGTTCCGCCCACAGCAGCGTCCGCCGCGCGGCACTCTCGGCGACGCTGCGCGAGGCATCGGGCGGAGCGCATTCGTCGAGCACCATCAGCACATCGACGCCGAGCTCGGTCTGGATCTGAATGATGCTCTCGGGCGTCAGCATCATTTTGCTGCCGTCGAGATGGGAGCGAAACTCGACTCCCTCGTCGGTCACCTGGCGCAACTGCGCCAGGCTGAACACCTGGTAGCCGCCGCTGTCGGTGAGGATCGGTCCATCCCATCCCATGAAACGATGCAGGCCGCCGAGACGTTCGATCCGCGGACTGCCGGGGCGCAAGGCGAGATGGTAGGCATTCGCCAGTATGATCTGAGCGCCGACGTCCTCGCGCAGCTGTTTCGGTGTCAGACCTTTGACCGTGCCGAGGGTGCCGACCGGCATGAAGGCGGGCGTCTCGACGGTGCCGTGCGCCGTCGAGACGCGGCCACGCCGCGCCGTGCCACATTGATGCAGCAGGGCGAAGCTGCGCCCTGAGGATGCCAGAACTTCGGGTTCGCTCATTCGATCAGCATCGCATCGCCGTAGCTGTAGAAGCGATAGCCGCGGGCGACGGCCTCGGCGTAGGCGCGGCGCATCAGCTCGACCCCGCCGAAGGCCGCGACCAGCAGCAGTAGCGTCGAAGCGGGCAGGTGGAAGTTGGTGAAGAGGGCGTCGATCACCCGAAAGCGGTAGCCGGGTACGATGAACAACGAAGCCGATCCCCGGCTCGCCCGGACCGTGCCGTTCTCGTCGGCGGCCGCTTCGAGAGCGCGGGTGGTGGTGGTGCCGATGGCGATCACCCGGCGTCCTTCGCTTTTCGCAGCCGCGATCTGCGCCGCCGTTTCGGCCGAGATCTCATAAGGCTCCGCTTCCATCTCATGGCTGCGAAAGTCGTCGGAGCGGATCGGTAGGAAGGTGCCCGGTCCGACGTGGAGAGTCACCGTCGCCGTCTCGACCTGCGCCGCGCGCAACCGCTGCAAGAGCTCTTCGGTAAAGTGCAGCCCCGCCGTCGGCGCGGCGATCGCGCCCGGGTTGCGCGCGTAGATCGTCTGATAGCGAAGTTGGTCCTCGCGCGACGGACCCTCCGGGCGGCGGATGTACGGCGGCAGCGGCAGCTCGCCGTGTTCTGCCAGCAGGGCAGAAAGATCGCGCTCGCATTCGAGCTCGACGTGATATCGGCCCGCCTCGGTCACCGCGATCACCCGCGCCGAGAAGCCCGGGCCGATCGACAGCCTCGTTCCGGGCCGCAAGCGCTGGCGCGGTTTGCCGAGACATTCCCAGATCTGGGCGCCGGCCTGCGGCAACGGTCGCACCAGCAACAGCTCGATCGAGCCGCCTCCGGATGACCGCAGCCGCAAGCGGGCGGGAATCACCTTGGTGTCGTTCGCTACCAGTAAATCTCCGGGGCGTAGGAGCGAGGGCAGCTCGGCGACGGTGGCGTGCGACCAGCCTTGCTGCTGGCGATCGACGCGCATCAATCGCGCCGCGGTCGGCTCCGCCGCGGGGTGTTGCGCGATCAGCTCCGGCGGCAGAGCGAAGTCGAAGGCAGTGACCGACATGGATCTAGATCGTTCCGCCGCCGGCGTTTGAGCGAGCATGCTTGGCGCTAGGAGCGGCGGGCGGCGCTGCGTGCGGGCGCCGCAAGCAGGCGAGACCGGCAGGAGCTATTCAGATCACCCCGGCGCGGCGGTGGGCCTGGTAATGGGTGGCGCACAGTCCC
>DASPMH010000274.1:0-2330 GCA_035627175.1 Terriglobales bacterium
GAATTTGAGGGCATGCGCTGGCGGATGCGGTAATCAAAGCCCCGGCGTGGATCGGAGGCCGGGGCCGCGCGTGGGCCGCTCGGGGTGATCTAAAGCGGCGCCGCAAACGGCGGAGCCTGGGCGGTAGTTCAACGCCACGGCGCGTCAGAGCTGCCTAATGTGACGTTGGTACCGTCCAAGGCCATCTGCAACAGCCGCTCAGGGTCGCGCTCGCCGTCGACCACTGCCGCCATCACGCGGCGGGCGAGATCGCTGCGAAGTGCTTGTTCTTGAGCGGTGGTTTGGCAAGTCATGGTGGCCTGCACGATGAGCCACACCTCATCGCAGACGTGGCCCATCATCGCCACGGTCTCAGGGTCGAAGTTCAAGTTCGGGACTGCCATGACGCTCCTCCATGGCGGACCGCAAAGTCTACCGTAAACCCCCTGGCACAACAACGGAGCCGCACGGCTGCCCACAAGCCCAACGGACTATAATCACTCGTATTTCTCCGCTGGCTTGCGTGGGCGGCTGCTGCCTGGATCGGCAGCCATAAACACCAAATGGGATTGTCGTTCCTTTTTTGTTCTAGACGGGTGTAATTTCGGTGATGCCGAACCGCACCCCCGACGACGAGCTGATCTTCGACCTTGGCTATGGGCTGAAACGCGCTGGCATGAAGCTGCCGATAGAAGCGTGTCGGGAGCTCGCAGCGCGGGTACTGCAGCATCTGAAGCTGGCGCGGTGGGAGTTCACCCGACGACCGCCCGATGAAGCGCACGGATCGGCGTTGCGAAATGATATTGACGCGGGAAACTCGCCTCCTAAATCCTCCGGCTGAGACATCAGCTTACGACAGGGAGGAGGTCATGAAGGCCCGTCGTCTCATCGAAGGCTCACACTATGACCCGCGAACTCTCCGCGTCATTTCCAAAGGCTTCGATCAAGCGTGGGGCGAGATCGCCGATCACTTTGGCACCGACCCGCGGTCCATCGAAGACGCCCGATTACGGCTTGCGCACGCCTGTCTCATCGTCGCTCGCGACGGCAGCGACGATCCTGAGCGCATCAAGCTCGATGCACTGCAAGTCATGGCGTTGGCGTACCGGGAGCGGGCGTAGCAGCCGACAGTCGGGCAGCAGTTAGACCGATGGGGATTGCTGCCGCCCGACCGAGGTCACCATTATCCCCCTCGTCGGCGGACCCTCCGTGACCTGCGCGGATGCTGATCAGTGAGCGTGGCAAGATTGAGTTGTCCACAGATCGTCAGAAGGCCGACGAGCGCGCGTGCAACTTGCGACGCCGACCGGGTTGTCTCCGCGGTCAGACAAAGGAGCCAACAATGTCCAAGACCATTGCCGCACTCGCTTTGGCATCCGCGCTTGCCCTCTGCGCCACGCAGGGGATGGCCGCGGACGACACGAACATGAAGGCTCACACACCCACGACTGGCGAAGCTGCCAAGGGCGCGCCAGCAGTGATCTGAACTGGCGCAGAGCCGCCAGCGCGTTCTCGTGGTGTCGCTCTGACTCCTCGATCAGCGGCATGCTGGGCTCGATGTCGCCGAGTAACGCACCGATGTCCGTCACGCGAACCACGTTGAGATCAACGCTGGGAGGCGGACATTTCTTGCGTGGCTAACCGGGGCCATTGTTATCAATGGCTATGCTGCTAGATCTCAACAAATTCTCATACTGCAGGGGCATCGCTTCCCTGATCGCCTGTTGGCGAACCTCCAGCGGCTGCTTCACGTCTTGGATGATTGCCTGCAACTCATCGAGACGCTGTTGCTCCCGGCTGCCCGGTGAGAGCGCGCGAGGCCTTAGGCCCGGCGTCATAACCCTGTTGCGCTGGATGGCATCGCTCATCTTGTGGCCCTTTCCGCGGTTAGGTCTGATTGCTGCTTGGCTTGACGATGACTCGCTCGATGCGTGTGACCTGCTGGATCGGGGGAGCTTCGTCGTCTCCGTGCAATGCCAGCTTGTCTCCGTATCGCTTGGGCAGAGCCTTGCTCAGCAGCCACTTTCGGGTGTCGACCTTCAGCCGATCGCGGGCCACCTGACCAGGATCCGTACCGCCCATATCAGCGGTATCAATGGTTTCGTCGGCCATGGCGTCATAGCCAATCTCTCTCGCGCGCGCGTACTGCGGCGAAAACGGGTGGTCCTTGTCTAGCGCCCACCTTCGAACTGTTCGGTCGCTCGGGAAGTCTGGATTATCCTTGCAGATGCGAGTCAAAGTCTTCCCGTCAGCGAGAAGTTCGCAGATGCGCGTGCCTATCTCCTCGCTATAGAGCGTCGGTCGACCAGGCTGCCCTGCGGCGGTCGTTTCATCGTCCGTCGTCTCGGTCA
>DASPMH010000275.1:0-3386 GCA_035627175.1 Terriglobales bacterium
TCGCCCCGGAACGGGTGCGCGGCACGCGCGACCGCTCTTGGGGTATCCGACCGATCGGTGCCGCCGATGCTCAACCTACGCTGCCGCTGCAGATGCCGCAGTTCTTCTGGCTGTGGGCACCGTTGAACTTCGACGACTACATCACTCTCTATCATCGCAACGACGACGCCGCGGGTAAGCCGTGGAACACCCGAGCGGTACTCGCCGCGCTCGGCAGCGCTGCAGGCCAGGAGAGCGAAGACGTCGGCGCCGCGATCGATTACCGCTCCGGTACTCGCCGGGTGCGCCGGCTGCGCATCGAGCTGCGCCAACACGGCAGCGTCGCGGCGCGTATTCAAGTCGAGCCGCAGTGGCACTTCTACATGCCGGGCCTGGGATACATGCATCCCGAGTGGGGACACGGTCTCTACAAAGGCGAGCTCGCCGTCGGCTACGACAGCTACGACCGGGCGACGACCGACGATGCCGTGCCGGGGATGATGCACATCCAGGCCTTCAGCCGAGCCGAGCTCGAGCTCGCCGGCGGCGAGCGCCAGCTCGGTAGCGGCATCGTCGAGCAGCTGATCCTCGGACCGCATGCCCCTTCAGGCCTGCGCGAGCTGTTCGATCCGGCAGCCTGAGCGTATGACCGATCAAACGATCGCTGCCGGTCTCGCCCGCTTCGTTGCTGCCAAGCTGCCGAGCGCGCGCGAGGTCCGGGTCGAGTCGGTCGAACGGGCGCACGGCGGTGCGTCGCGAGAGACCTATCGCTGCGAGCTGCGCTGGCGGGAAGATGACGCCGAAGTCACTCGACGTTGGGTGGTGCGCCGCGATCCGGCCAGCAGCCTGATCGAGACCGAGCGCAACATCGAGTTCGCCGCTTACGCGAGCTTCCAGCGGAGTGGTGTCCCTGTGCCCGCGGTGCTGTTCCTCGAGCACGATCCGCAATGGCTGCAGCGGCCGTTCTTCGTCATGGAGTGGATCGACGGCGCGGCCGCGAATCCCTTCGCTGCCGACCCCTACGGAACGCAACGCGAGGTCTTGGGAGAACAGTTCTGGCGCATCCTCGGCCGCATCGCCGCCGCCGATGCCGCCGCCACCGAGCTCGCCGGCAAGATCGAGCTGCCTCTTCCGCAAGATTGCTGGCTGCGCGAGCTCGATCGCTGGCAAGCGGTGATCGATCAGGATGAGCTCGAGCCGCAGCCGATCGCGCGGGCGGCGATACGCTGGCTGCGCCGCCATCCGCCGCCGCCGCCGGCGCGTGTCACCGTCGTTCACGGCGACTATCGCTCGGGGAACTTCCTCGCCAGCCCAGATGGGCGCATCCGGGCCGTGCTCGACTGGGAGATGTGTCACTTCGGCGATCCCCACGAAGACCTCGGCTGGGCTTGCGACCCGCTCTGGGGCGGCATGACCGGCGAGCGTCCCGGCCAGCTGATCGAAAAGGAGTGCGGCCTGGAGCTGTGGCAAGAAGAGAGCGGTATCGCTGTCGATCGTGCCGCGCTGCAGTGGTGGGAGATCTTCGCTCAGGTCAAAGGCCTGGCGATCTGGATTTCGGCGAGCAAGGAGTATCTGACCGGCGCTAGCAAGGATCCGGTGCTGCTGCTGAGCGGCTGGCTGTGCACCGAGCGCCACAACCGTCTGTTGTCGGCACGCATGGCCGAGATGATCGAGCCCCAGCGATGACTCCCTCCGCAAGTAATGCGCTACGCACGCTGATGATGACCTTGATCGGCGAAGTCGCGCCGCAGGTCCCCGAGGGCTATGCCCAGGCGAGTGTCCATCTGATCGGCTTACTGCAGCTGTTCGCTGCCGAAGAGCTCGATCGCGCCGCCGCATTGCGGGTGTGGGAGAATGCGGAGATCCGGGCGTTGCTGCATCAGGCGACCGAGGTAGTCGTTGATGCCGAGCTCGTCCGCCGGTTGCGTGCGGCAGCGGCCGGCAGCGACGAAGACCTGCTGGTCAGTGCGCTCGATGTCAGCAACGCCGAGCTGCGGCGATTGCTGATCGAGATGCATGCTGCCGTCGAGGAGATCGACGGCGAGCGGGCCGGGGAGCTCGAGCGGGCGATCTGGCGGTTCTTGAGCGCCGCGGCGGTGCGCCGGGCGCTGCCGTTCTGATCGGGCTCCGCCAGAGCTTCCTCAGTGTCCGCACTGGTGAGGCTCTACCAAGGAACCGTGACCCCGTTCGCGCTGAGGAGCCCGAAGGGCGTCTCGAAGCGCAGGTAGTCTCGGCTTCGAGACGCGGCCTGGCGGCCGCTCCTCAGCCCGAACGGCTTCGAGACGCGGCCTGGCGGCCGCTCCTCAGCCCGAACGGCTTCGAGACGCGGCCTGGCGGCCGCTCCTCAGCCCGAAGGGCTTCGAGACGCGGCCTGGCGGCCGCTCCTCAGCCCGAACGGCTTCGAGACGCTAGGGGGCGAAGGGTTGGCGGGTGGTCGTGACTAGGTCGATTTCCAGGCCGAAGCCTTCGTGCTCGATGCTGGCTTGTTGGGTGTTGAACTCGGTCTGGGAGAAGGGATTGTCGAAGCGCGGGAAGTCGCTTTGCGGCACTTCGCTGCCGGCTACCGTCAAGGACGAGTTCCAGCCGAAGGTGACCAGGCCTTGGCTCGGTGAGGCGTAGGCGACGTCGAACGCGGTGTTGAAGCGACCGACCACGCCGAGCGGCGTCACCGCGATCTCGGCCGCCGCAACCGCGTCCTGGAACGCGGCGAAGCTCGGCCAATCCTGAGCCCGGGCGCACTCGACCACCCAGACGTTGTTCGGACCGCCGTTGGCGCGCAGATCGAACGGCAGAACCATGCCGTTGGTGGCATAGAGGGTGGGATCGTAGCTGATCCACTCGACCGGGCGGTACGAATACAGCGCGACGTAGCCGCCGTCGTTGCGACCGAAAGTCCAGGTGCCCTGGGAGCTCGCCGGACGCTGGGTGACCTCGTCGAAGTGATCCTGCGGGAAATAGGCGTGGGTGTAGCGCTCGTAGCGAAAGAACGTCGCCGGGAAGCTGTTGGTGGGCGGATATTGCGGCGCGTAGATGTGCACCGCGACGTTCTGGTGCTGCGCGGTGCGCGGCATCGACGCCTCACCGGTCCAGTAGCTGCCGGTCTCGGTGTCTTCGCTCCACACCAGCGACTGCAGCGGCGGCCGGAAGGGATGGGTGGTGAAGACGATCGCGTTGGCGTCGAAGGTCGCCTGCCAGGAATGCACCTGCGATGCGAACGATCCTTTGCGATAGTCGAGCGCGGACGAGAGCATGAAGTCGGGCGTCTTGTGGGTGTAGGTGTTGACCTGCTCGAGCAGCGCAAAGCTGAGCATCCGTGCGGTGCTGATGGCGACGTTCTGCGCGAACGGCACGTCGCTGGTCAGCGGCCGCAACGGCGCGAAGTCGGCGAATTGAGGCGCTTCCCAGAG
>DASPMH010000276.1:0-2141 GCA_035627175.1 Terriglobales bacterium
GACATCTTCTACGATGATCGCGATCGCCGAGAGTTCACCGAGCGCGCCGCGACGGTGGTTGAGAAGGGCGGCTTCCGCGTGTTCGCGTGGTCGCTTCTACCCAACCACTTCCATCTGATCGTGCAGTCGGGGGTTCTCGGCTTGTCCGTCGCCCTCCAAGCGCTGTTGGGCGGGTATGCGCGATACTTCAACCGCCGCCACAACCGCTGCGGCCATCTCTTTCAGAACCGTTTCGGCTCGACCGTAGTTCAGTCCGGCGCCTATTTGCTCGAACTGATCCGCTACGTTCATTTGAATCCCCTCCGCGCCCGGCTGGTCACCGATCTGGATGCGCTGGATCACTATGAATGGGCCGGCCACCGCGCATTGATCGGCGCGAGCTTGTGCGATTGGCAAGCCTCATCCGCAACCCTCGCGTTGTTCGGTCCGACCGTCCGGCAGGCACGGTCGGCCTATCGCCGGTTTCTACGGGATGGAGTTGCTGAAGCGACACCTTGGCAGCCGCCGTCGGTCGGATTGCGCCGCCGGCGAGACGGTATTGAGCTGGTGAAGCAATTGGATCGCGGTCGCGAACGATGGACGTTTGATGAGCGTTGTCTCGGCACGGACGAGTTCGAAGCGCGGCTGCGCCGAGAACTGGAACTGCGCGAAGCGCGTCGCAAGCTTCTGAACCAACGTCCTGCGATCAATCTCGACAGCTTAGAGCGGAGCATCTGCCAGATTCTTGGAGTCTCGTACGCTGAATTGCGTAGTGGGAGTAAACGTCGCGAGATCGTTGCGGCACGGATGATCTTTGCTTGGCTGGCGGTAGAGCTGATGGGTGTGACGCCCGCCGCGGTTGCAGCACGTCTGCGAGTGGTGCCGCGTTCGGTCGAGCGACTCGTTCGAGTGGGTCAAAGCAAGGCAAAAGAGCTCGGCCTCAATCCCGATGCAGTGATCGAGAGTGTCGCCCTTGCGGCTCGCCGGGAAAGTCTTTCGCCACGCTGACGCCTTCTTCTTCTCCATCCCTCTAGCCAATGAGCAGCTCTCGCAAGCTCGCTTGAGCGCCGCGTCAGCTTATAGGGCGCGAGCGACGCCTGCAGCGCGTGGTCCTGAAGCCGTTCACGGTCGGCGATCGGCGCGGCGCTCGTTCGCCGCAAGCACCTGCTGACGCCCCTTTTCGGGGGTACCTCGGGCGAGTGCATTTCTGCGGCAGGTCGAGGCCGTTGCAGTGCGGCGCAGGCGCAGCCCGAAGTGCGGGAATTGTCGCTACGTGCACAGCGGGTGGGGCCGCCCGTCGCGTATAGCCGTGAATTGCTTTAGGCTCACGCCCGTGTTCGCCGAGTTGGATGCGATTCAGTGGAACGAGCTGAACCATGCGGGTGGTGCCGCGACCGATGTGCCGGATCTCCTGCGGGCGTTGACGTCGACGGACCGTGAAATACGGGATGCGGCCCTGCACGAGCTGTTCGGCAACCTTTGGCACCAAGGGACCGTCTATCCGGCGACCGCCCACGCCGTGCCATTCCTCATCGAGATCGCAAACGAGACAACGCTGGCCGATCGCGCGAATGCGCTCTTTTTGCTCGGGTCAATCGCAGAGTCTACGGACGGCCCGCGCTCGGCACACGACGAGGTTGCTCGTCATACCGATGTACTTCGCGAGCTGCTCGAGGACGGCGACTCCACGGTGCGAGCTGCTGCGGCGCACGTCCTGGGGCACCTCGTAGAGCATGCGGTAGCCATCGCACCCGCGATCCGCGCGAGGATCGAGCGCGAGCCCGATGCCCTTGCCCGCGCTGGAATGCTGCTCGCGCTCGTGCCGCTCGGCGATGTGAGCGATGTAGCCGTCACGTGGCTGGAGCGGCGGTTTGCATCACTGGACGATGAGCGCGAACGGTTTGCGGCTGCTGTCGCTCTCGCTCACGCTGCGGGCGCAACGACGCCGGCCGCCGCGATCGATGTTCTGGCGATGGCATGCACCGACCCTGAGGCAAACGAGAAGCGGTTTACTGGGCTGTATTGGGACGTGAACGGTTCGTATCTGCCGCGCCAAGCATTGGTCGCAGCAGGAGAGGCGGCATATCGAGCGCTGCCGATCTTGCTCGATGCTCTACTGGCGACCGACGACCGCGTCACCGCGTCATTTCTGCTCGAAGATG
>DASPMH010000277.1:0-3424 GCA_035627175.1 Terriglobales bacterium
TGCCGGTGTTCGTCGACTCGGCGCTGACGGTGATTCAGGCGCAGCGCAGCCGGGGTTTCGCTTTCGAGCGCGGCAATCTGCTCGAGCGCGGCCGGCGCTACGTACCGGTGATCGTGCCGGTGTTCATCGGCGCGCTACGCCGTGCCGACGGCATGGCGATGGCGCTCGAGGCACGCGGCTTTCAGCGCCGCACGCCTCGCTCGTCCTACGGTCGATATCTATGGCAGGTCGCCGACGGCGCGGTGATCGCGGTCAGCGTGGGCGTAGCGGGTGGCTATTTCGTGCTGTGGCAGCTCGGTCACACCTCGGCAGCGATGGTGCCCTTCTAGAACCTACTGCCAGCCCCACTTGCGCTTGTTGGCCTCGATCTCCTCGGCCGAAGGCTTGGGCTTCTGCTCGTGCTTGCAGACCTCGAACTCGCTCTGATCCTCTTGGATGCGGTAGTTGAGCTTGGTGTCGTCGTTGAAGGCGTCGGGAACGGCCGACTCTTCGAAAATCGCTTGCCAGGGGCACTCGGGCTCGCAGGCGCCACAATCGATGCACTCGTCCGGGTGGATGTAGAGCTGGTTGGGGAACGATGCCGCGTCTGTGCCGGTGTAGCGATAGATACAATCGACCGGGCAAACGGCGACACAGGCAGTGTCGACGCAGTCGCGGCACAAACGGGTGATGATGTACGCCATGAACGAACGTCCTCCTTCGAACAACAACTTCGACCACGAAAGCGGGTCTCTGAGATCGGTCGCGGCAATCTAGTGAGATGGCAATTTCAATGCAACGGGATGGGAAGGGAGATTCACCACGAAGGAGCGACCAGCATCGGGGCGGGCCAACGGTTTTCCTACCCTCTTTGTTGAGCTTCGTGCCCTTCGCGCCTTCGTGGTGCAATTTGACTCGCGAGGTAAGCCCACGCTAGAGGCGCCGCATGTCTACCAGCCATGACGAGGGTTCGAACGTGCCGGGGTTGATCGGTGGGATCGGCGGCGTAGTCATCGCCCTGATCGCGATCTTGATCGGCGCTGCGGTCGCCAACATGAGCCATCACGCCGGCGCAGAGGCCCACGCCGAGCAGGGCGAGGCTCAGGGCTCACACTGAGAGTCGCCGCGGATCGCCGCAGCCATCTTGACCGCATCGAGCGTCGCCGCGATGTCGTGGGTGCGCACCAGCGCTGCCCCGTTGAACACCGCGATCGCGGCGCAGGCGATCGAGCCGAACAGTCGATCGGCGGGCGCCTTACGGCCGGTCATCCGGCCGATGAACGATTTGCGCGAGGCGCCGATCAGCAGTGGCCGGCCGAGCCGGCGCAAACGCGACAGGGTGCGCAGCAGCGCGCAGTCGACTTCGTACCAAGGCTGCGGGCCGCGCTGATAGAAACCGATACCGGGATCGAGGACGATGCCGGCCATGTTGATCTGCGCCGCCCGCGCCCGCCGCAGCGACTGGCGCAGCAACGAACCGGCCGTGACGATCGGCTCGCCCGCGCTCGGCCCGCGCTCGCGCGCCATCAGGATCAGCCCCTGCGCGCTCTGCGCCACCTTCGCCATTTCTGGATCGGCATAGAGGCCGCTGACGTCATTGATGATGTTGGCGCCCTCGGCGAGCGCGGCACTCGCCACCTGGCTGCGCTGGGTATCGATCGAGATCGGCATCTCGCCGACCCGCCGCAGCGCCTTGACGGCGCGCGCCATGCGCTCGATCTCCTCGCTCTCGCTGATCTCGCCGTCGACGTAAGGCGCGGTGCTCATCGCGCCGAGGTCGAGGATGTCGGCGCCTTCGGTCAACATCCGTTCGGCGTTCTTCTGCAGCGCGCGCACGTCGCGCGCCACCGAGCCCGAGAAGAACGATTCCGGGCTGACGTTGAGCGCGCCGACGATACGCACCGGAAAGCCATCGCCGACTTCGACACCGGCGAGATTGGCGTACAGGCGCGAGCCGGAACGCTGCACCAGATTACGATCGGGGCGCGCCAGAGGTCACTTGCCCTTCCGTTTGCGGCTTACGCTTCTTGTCGCGGTGAATTCCATTGCTCCTCCTGCTCGCGCCGCGCCGTGCCATTGCGTTGCTTCGGATTTGAAACACGAAGGCACGAAGTTCACGAAGACACGAAGTTCACGAAGATCAGATCAAGAAAATCTCTTCTCTTCTTCTCCTACTTCGTGTCCTTGGTGTCCTTCGTGTTGAAAGTTTTCAAGCCGCAAGCAGGTTCCGGGCGATGACCTTCAGTTCGAGGATCGGCTTCACTCCTTCGAAGATCGGTAGCACCTGGGCATCGATCACGTACCTCGAAATGGCGAACTCCTCGGCGTAGCCCCAACCGCCGTGAATCAACTGGCCCTCCTGGGTGGTCCATACCGCGACATCGGACGAGAACAGCTTGGCCATCGCCGGCTCGAGCGCGATCGATTCGTCGCGGTCCATCGCCAAGGCTGCGGCATAGGTCAATTGACGGGCCGCCATCAAGTGGGTCGCCATCCGGCCGAGCTTGTACTGGGTCAGCTGGAACTGCCCGATCGGCTGGCCGAACTGCTTACGGTCATTGGCGTACTCGGCGGTACGCTCGAGGGCGGCCTGGGCGACACCGCAGGCGCGCCCGCCGGTCTGCAAGCGGCCGGCGGCGAAACCGTTCATCTGCAGGTAGAAACCTTTGTTGAGCCCGCCCGCCTCGCCGACCAGATTTTCGGCGGGGACGAAGTAGTTGTCGAAGCTGAGCGTGAACGAGTGCATGCCGCGATAGCCCGGCGTCGGATCGGCCTTACCGGTCAGCACCCCGCCGGTCGGCTGCTTCATCTCGAAGCTGTGCCCGTCGAAGGAATCCTTCTCGACGATGAACAGCGACAGCCCGCGCGCTCCTTTGGCGAAATCGGGATCGGTGCGCGCCAGCAGCGCCAGCACGTTGGCGCGACCGGCGAAGGTGCACCACGCCTTGGCGCCGTTGATCAGGTAGCCCTTGCGCCCGCCGACTTCGGCGGCGTCGGCGCGGCACTTGACCGAAGCGACGTCGGAGCCGGTATCGGGCTCGGTCACCGAGATGCCGACCATCAGCTCGCCCGCCGCGATCGGCGCCAGCCACTTCTTCTTTTGCTCTTCGGTACCGCCCTTGGTGATCGCCTTGGTCAAAATTTCGGGGCGGGTGATCAAGCTACCGGCCGCGGCCAGCGAGCACCGCGACAGCTCCTCGGTGGTCAGGATCATCGGCAGGTTGCCCATGCCGCCACCGCCGTACTGCTCGTCGACCGACATGCCGAAGAAGCCGAGCTCGGCCATCTTTTGGATCAGGCTCTCCGGGATCAGCTCGTCGGTGCGGTGAATGTGCTCGGCGATCGGCACCACCTCGCTCTCGGCGAACTGGCGCACCGAGTCGCGGGTCATCTGGGCGATGTCGCCTTCGATCCAGGAGTGATTGACGCCGCGCTGCTCGATGAC
>DASPMH010000278.1:0-6982 GCA_035627175.1 Terriglobales bacterium
GATGCCGGCGGGCAGCACGATCGGCTCGCGCAGCGTCGCGTCGTAGTTGTCGCGGAAATCGACGGTGCCGTGGCGGATGTCGCGCAGCAGCTCTTCGGCGATCGACTGCAGGCGGGCCTCGGTGTAGCGCATCGCCGCGGCATTATCGCCGTCGAGTGAGCCGAAGTTGCCCTCGCCGTGCACCAGCGGGTAGCGCAGCGCGAAGGTCTGGGCCATGCGCACCATCGCATCGTAGGCGGCTTGATCGCCGTGCGGGTGGTACTTGCCGAGCACCTCACCGACGACGGCGGCCGATTTGCGCGCTCGCGTCCCCGCGGTCAGCCGCAAGTTCTGGTACATCGCGTAGAGGATGCGCCGCTGTACCGGTTTGAGGCCGTCGCGGACGTCCGGCAGAGCGCGCGAGGTGATGACGCTGAGAGCGTAGGCGAGGTAGCGCTCCTCGGCCGCCGAACCTAGATCTACTGCTGTTTCGGAATTGGACCCTGCCACCCCACATCCTCCCTCTGATCGCTGCCCCCCGCAATCGAGCGCGGTTTCTATAATGAAGCTGCCGCTCGCGTCGAGATGCGAAGTTCGGTTAGCGGCTGCGCTTGCAAGGCGCGGCACTTTGGCGCGCTTCCCACGCGAAGCTCAGCTGCTAGAGAACGGCGAAGATGGCATCATGCTTGCGGAGAGTGGCGCACCCGCTCGCCCATGAAGGAAAAACCTACTTGCGGCTCCGGGCGCGACAGGAGCAGTGTGATGCCGTTCCACCAACGTCTCAGGAAGGATGCGCGCGGATGAAGAGGCCGATTCTCCTCATCAACGACAATCCCGATCTGTTATGCCGGCTCTCCGCCTGTCTCGACCAGGCCGGCTTCGATGTATCGGTGGCTCCTGACGGAGCGGCAGGGATGGCGGTGCTCTATCAGCATGCCCCCTGTTGGGTCCTGCTCGATCTCAGCATGCCGGTGATGGACGGCTACGAGTTTCTCAATGCCTTGCGCACGGTGCCTTTCCCGCCGCGCGTCTTCGTGGTCACCGACGATGACTGCAGCGAGGCCCGCCAGCGCAGCCAGCATCTCGGCGCCGAGCAATTTTTCACCGAGGAGCAAGCGCTCCATCCGCAGTTTGCGCCTTCACTGCGGGAAGCTCTAGGCCTGCCGCCCCAGGATCGACTGCCGCCGGTAGCCGCCGCCGCTTAGCACCCGTTGCGACAACCACCCCGACGGCGCTAGATGCTGCCGTCATGCGTATCGTACTTCGCAACGGGTTGTTTGCCTCCGCTGTCGCCCTGAGTCTCGCCTGCGGCGCACCGCGCGCCGAAGCGCTGGTGTGTGCCGGCGATTGCGACGTCAGCAACAGCGTCACCGTCGATGAAATCCTCACCCTGATCACCTCGGCGCTCGCCGGCAGCGCGCCGGAGGGCTGTGCCGTGGCGGACGTCGACGGCAACGGTCAGGTCACTGTCGACGAGATCCTCTCCGCGGTCAGTTACGGCTTGGCCGGTTGCCCGCCCGAGGATGAGACCGACTTGGTCTGGCGGCCGAGCGTCAGCCTACCCTCGCTACCCGAAGCCAATGCCCGTGGATTGCTCGACCGGCGCGGCCTGATCCACACCCACAGCTACTTTTCTCATGATGCCTGCGACAACATGCCGGTGAAGGACGGCGTGCGTGACGAGGTCTGCTTCGGCGATCTGCGCCGCGGCATCTGTCAGACCCGCCACGATTACATCATGTTCACCGACCACCCGTCGGACTTCCGCTTCGCTGAGTTTCCCGACACCTTGATGTACCGCGCCGATCGTGGCGACGAGCTCGTCGAGCGCAACGACCGCCCGGTCGCCTCGTGGTCGGGATGTCCCGACAGCGAGCAGCGTACGCTGATCATGGCCGGATCCGAATCGGGCAACGTCATGCCGGTCGGGCTCGAGCAGCACGTCGCCGCCACTCCCGAGGAGCGCGAGGCGGTGTACGGCTCGGCGTCGGATGAAGCGGCGCAGATTCTCCGCGCCAACGGCGCGGTGGTGTTGTTGGCGCATACCGAGGATCGTTCCGTCGAAGAGCTGCTCTCGCGCGATATCGACGGCTTCGAGATGTACAACATCCACGCCAATCTGCTGCTGCCGCAGGCGACCGGCATGGCGGTGCGTCTGTTGTTCCGTCTCGATCAGAAGGATCCGGGGCTGGCGCATCCCGACTTGGCGTTGCTGTATCTGATCTCCGAGGATCCGCGTTATCTCAGCCGCTGGGGCAGCGTCCTGGCAGCGGGCAAGCACATCGTCACGACGCAAGGGACCGACGCGCATCGCAACACCCTGCCGGTGCTGATGCAGGACGGCGAGCGGGTCGACAGCTTCCGGCGTTTGATGTTGTGGTTCTCGAATCATCTGCTGATCCGTCCGGAGCAGGACGGAAGTTGGGACGATCGTCATCTCAAGGAAGCGCTGAAGCAGGGGCGGCTGTACGGCGCCTTCGAGATTCTCGGCTACCCGCGCGGCTTCGACTACCACGCCAGCGCCGGCGAGCAGATCGCCGAGATGGGTGATGAGATCGCGCTCAGCTCCAATCCGACACTCAAGGTCGCCGCACCCGAGGTCCGCGGCCTTGATCGCAGCGCGCCGGCGCCGGAGCTCGAGGTACGGTTGTTGCGCGCCATTGAGGGCGGATTCGAGGAGGTCGCCAGTGGACCGGCCGATATCGAGTTTACACCGACCGTCGCGGGCGCTTACCGCGCCGAGGTGCGGATGGTGCCGCATCACCTGCGCGACTTCATGAGCACCGACGCGGCGTCGCTGCTCGGGCACGACTACGTGTGGATCTACTCCAACGCCATCTACGTTCGGTGATGAAGACCGTTCGGGGGAGGGGACCGGAGAACCAGGTGTACGCCCCTTTCCCAAAGGGCGCAGCGCCGCAGGCACGGGGGATCTCTGGGAGTCTGCTCGCGACGCGCAGAGTACCTGCCGCCGTCTTCCACGCGCCAAGGCTACGGTGGACAAGATGACGGCAGCTATCTCCCAATCAGCTGCCGCGCCGCAGCGGCGGGATCCGCCGCGCTGAGCACCGCTCCAATCACCGCCACGCCGGCCGCACCCGCGTCGCGTAGCTCTGCGACGCGCGCCGCAGTAACGCCGCCGATCGCAACCACCGGGCCAAGGCGGCGCGCAGTCACCTCCGCCAGCGCATCACGCCCGAGCGGCGGCCCATACCGACGCTTCGACTCGGTGTCATAAACCGGCCCGAAGACGACGAAGTCCGCGCCGCCGGCGAACGCCTGCTGCACCTCGGCGGCCGAATGCGTCGAGCAGCCAATCCACTTGTCCGGCCCGAGCAGTGCCCGAGCATCTTGCGGAGCGAAGGAGCGCTGCGGCAGCTGCACGCCATCGGCGCCGAGCGCCAGCGCCACGTCGATGCGGTCGTTGACCAGTAGCCGCGCCCCGTGCTGGCGACACAAGGCCAACACTTCCCCGCCCAGCTCGAACAGCGCCCGTGCGCTGAGGTCCTTCTCGCGCAATTGCACCGTGTCGACGCCGCCCTGCAGCGCCGCGGCGAGGACGTCAAGCAGCGCCCGCCCGCCGGTGCGGTGCCGGTCGGTAACCAGATACAGGCGCGGACAACCAGCCAAGGGCTACTCGATCATGTCGCCGAGCGGGCTCGAGGCGGTGGCGTAGAGCTTGCGAGGGATACGACCAGCGAGGAACGACTTGCGTCCCGCCTCGACGCCTTGGCGCATCGCCTCGGCCATCAAGATCGGATCGCGCGCGCCGGCGATGGCGGTGTTCATCAGCACCGCATCGCAGCCGAGCTCCATCGCGACCGCGGCGTCCGACGCCGCGCCGACGCCGGCATCGACGATCACCGGAACGTTGGCGTGCTCGACGATAATGCGGATGTTGTAGGGATTGCGGATGCCGAGGCCTGAGCCGATCGGCGCCGCGAGCGGCATGACAGCCGCGCAGCCGAGCTCCTCGAGGCGCTTGGCAGCGATCGGATCGTCGTTGATGTAGGGCAGCACCGAGAACCCTTCCCGCACCAGAATCTCCGCCGCCGCGATCGTCGCGGGGACATCGGGAAACAAGGTCTTCTGGTCGCCGATCACCTCGAGCTTGACCAGGCTACCGATCCCGGCCTCGCGCGCCAGCCGCGCCGTGCGCACCGCTTCCTCGACGGTGTAGCAGCCGGCGGTGTTGGGCAGGATCGTGTACCGGGCAGGGTCGAGGAACTCGAGCAGGTTAGGCTCGTTACGGTGCAGGATGTTGACCCGCCGCACGGCGACGGTGACCATCTCCGCGCCCGATGCTTCGACGGCGCGCCGAGTCTCTTCGAAATCGCGGTACTTGCCGGTGCCGACGATCAGCCGCGATCGATACGATTTTCCCGCCAGGACGAACTCATCCATGCTTTCAACTCGCTTCAGCCGCCGCCGACGAACGATATTACCTCGACGCGGTCGCCGGTTTTCAGCTCACGGACGGGATATTGGTCGCGGCGGACGATCTCTTGATTGATCTCGATGGCAAATCGCAGCTGGCGCAGCTGCAACGCGTCGAGCAACACCGCGATCGTGGTGCCGGGATCGACCTCGTGCGACTCTCCGTTGAGCGTGATTTGCACGCGCAGACCATAGAGAGCGGGGCCCACCTTTACAACCTGGGAACCCTTTGGTACGGCTCGCCCTCGCCTGTTTCTGGCCCATGACCCGCACTCCCGTAGGACGGCAGACTTTCGCTGTCATCGACACCACAGCGCTGCGTCACAACTACGCCTGTCTGCGTGCTGCCGCCGGTGACGACGTCGCGGTGATGGCCATCGTCAAGGCCAACGCCTACGGTCACGGCGCCGCGGTAGTTGCTCCGGTGCTGCAGGAGGCCGGCGCCGACTGGTTCGGTGTTGCCACCGTCGGCGAAGCGGTCGAGCTGCGCAGCTGCGGCATCGAGCGGCCGATCCTGGTGCTGACCGGTGCCAACGCGGGCGAGGTCTCGGTACTGCTCAAGCAGCGACTCGCCGTCGCCGTCCTGCACGAGGAAATGGCGAGCGAGCTGTCGGCCGCCGCGGCGGGAGCGAACCTGCCGATACATCTCAAGATCGACACCGGCATGGGGCGCCTCGGCGTCAGGCCCGAGGAGCTGCCGTCGTTGCTCACTGCGCTGCGGTCGCTCGGCAATCTCACTGTCGACGGCGTCTTCTCCCACTTCGGCAACGCCGACGACGTCAATCAGGATTTCTCCGACAGCCAGATCGCCCGCTTCGAGGAGGCCCTCCAGATCATCGCCGCGCAGGGCTTCGCGCCGCGCTGGGTGCATCTCGCCAACAGCGCCGCGACGATCGCCAGGCCTGACGCCCGCTACGCCATGATCCGACCCGGCATCGCCCTGTATGGCATCGCCCCGGCGGGAGTGGCGCACACCGACTCGGGCAAGCAGCTGCGCCCGGTGATGCGATTGACCACGCGGATCGTCCAGATCAAAGAGCTGCCGGCGGAGTATCCGGTCAGCTACGCCCAGACCTTCATCACTCGCCGCCCGAGCCGGATCGCCGTCTTGCCGATCGGCTATGCCGACGGCTATGGCCGCAGTCTCTCCAACAAGGGGCACGTGCTTGTACGCGGCAAGCGCGCTCCGGTGGTCGGCAACGTCTGCATGGATTTGACCATGATCGACGTCACCGACGTCGAAGGCGCCGCTTTGGCGGACGAGGTTGTCTTGTGGGGAGAACAGGATCAGGCCAGGCTCACGGTCGACGAGATTGCCGCCTGGCAGGGGACCATCTCGTACGAGGTGGTCAATCGGATCGGCAAGCGCGTGCCGCGGCTGGTACAGCCATAATCGGCCCGAGTCGCTGGTGATCAGGAAAGGGTAGAGCGAAGGACGATGTCGAATCATGGCTAAGATCGGCCGGGCATTGATCAGTGTCAGCGACAAGCAGGGCTTGGTCGAGCTGGCGCGCGGGCTGCACCAGCTCGGTGTCGAGATTCTATCGACCGGCGGTACGGCAAAGCTCCTCGGCGACGCAGGGATACCGGTCAAGGCGGTCAGCGATCATACCGGCGCGCCCGAGATACTCGACGGCCGGGTCAAGACGCTGCACCCGAAGATCCACGGCGGTCTGCTCGGCCGGCGCGACGACGCCAAACACCGCGAGCAGATGGCGGAGCAGCAGATCACGCCGATCGATATGGTCGTCGTCAATCTGTACCCGTTCGAAGCGACGGTGGCGCGGCCGGAGTGTACCGTCGAGGACGCGATCGAGAACATCGACATCGGCGGCCCGAGCATGGTGCGCTCGGCGGCGAAGAACCATCACGACGTCACCGTTCTGGTCGATCCCGCCGATTACACCGCGGTGCTCGAAGAGCTGCGCGATTCGAACGGCTCGATCTCGGTCGCAACCAATCAGCGTCTGGCACGCAAAGCCTTCCATCTGACGGCGCAGTACGACGGCGCGATCGCCGACTATCTCGGCAGCTTGTCGCCCGAAGGCCGCGACAAGTTCGGCGACACGATCCATCTCGGCCACCGCAAGGCGCAGGATCTTCGCTACGGCGAGAATCCTCACCAGGGCGCTGCGCTCTACGGCGATTTTCTCAAGATGGTCGAGCAGCTCCACGGCAAGGAGCTCTCCTACAACAACATCATGGATATCGATGCCGCGGTGCGGCTGATTCTGGAGTTCGCCGACGATCTCCCTTCTGCCGTCGCCATTCTCAAGCACAACACCCCGTGCGGCGTCGGCGTCGGCGCGAGCGTGCTCGAGGCTTACCGCGGCGCCTACGCCAGCGATCCGGAATCGCCCTTCGGCGGCATCGTCATCACCAATCAGTTGTTCTCGCTCGAGCTGGCGCGTGAGGTCGACGAGATCTTCACCGAGGTGCTGATCGCGCCCGACTTCGAGCCGGCCGCGCTCGAGCTGTTGCGCAAGAAGAAGAATCGCCGGCTGATGCGCTGGAATCCGGTGATCGCCGCGGGCTTCCTCGGCCGTGAGCTGCGCGCCGTGCTCGG
>DASPMH010000279.1:0-2069 GCA_035627175.1 Terriglobales bacterium
GCGGACGCCGTAATCGAGACCGACGATGTCTCCTTCCTGGAGAGCTCGACGATTGCTCGGAATACCGTGGACGACCTCGTCATTGATCGAAATGCACAGACACTTGGGAAAAACTCGATTGGCGACCTGGTAACCTTTGAAGGCGGGCTCCGCACCGAGGCGATGGGTCATCGTCTCAGCCAGCTTGTCGAGCTCGCCCGTGGTCACACCGGGTTTGACCTGAGCCCGAAGCTCGGCCAACACCTCGGCAACGATGCGATTGGCGGCGCGCATGATCTCGATCTCTTCGAGCGACTTGATCACGATCATGCGACGGCACCGAGCTTGTTGACGATTTCGCCGAACACCGATTGGCGTTCGCCGAGACCTTCGACCTCGATCAAAGTGCCGACGTCGCGATACCAATCGAGCAACGGCGCGGTCTGGCGCTCGTATACTTGCAGGCGGGCGCGGATCGTCTCCTCTTTGTCGTCGTCTCTCTGGAACAGCTCACCGTCGCAGCGGTCGCATTTTCCCGCGACCGCCGGGGGATTGTACGCGGTGTGGTACAGCGCTCCGCAGCTGACACAGGTGCGCCGGCCGCCGAGGCGATCGACCAGAGCGCTCGCCGGCACGACAAAGCTGATCACCGCATCGATCGGGCAGCCGATCTTGCCGAGCATGCGCTCGAGCGCTTCGGCTTGGGCGATGGTGCGCGGGAAGCCGTCGAGGATGAAGCCCTGGGAACATTCCCGTCCCCGCAGCCGCTCTTCGATGGCACCCACCAGCACGTCGTCTGGCACTAATTGTCCGCGATCCATGTAATCTTTTGCTTGCTGGCCGAGCGGCGTCTGCTTGCGAACGGCGTCCCGCAACAGGTCGCCCGAGGAGACATGCGGAACGTGAAACTGCTCGCCAAGGAGCTTGGCTTGCGTTCCCTTACCCGCTCCCGGTGCACCCAACAGGACCAGTCGCACGTCGCTCAGCCTCTTCTTCCGCGCAATCGACCTCGGCGCATGAAGCCCTGGTAGCTTCGGGTCAACAAGTGAGTTTCCATCTGAGCGACGGTATCGAGCGCCACCCCGACGACGATCAACAGAGCCGTCCCTCCGAAGAAGAACGGAACATTGAACTGGCCGATCAAGATGGTTGGCAAAACGCAAACCGCCGACAAATACAAGGCGCCGCCGAGGGTGATGCGCGAAAGAATTCGATCGATATATTCTGCGGTCCGCTGTCCGGGCCGAATTCCGGGAATGTAGCCACCGAACTTCTTCATGTTGTCGGCGACGTCCACGGTGTTGAACTGAACCGCCGTGTAGAAGTAGCTGAAGAAGATGATCAATGCGACATAGAAAAGATCGTAGGACCAGGTGCCGGGCGTCAGATAGTTCTGCGCCGCCAGCGCCCAGGGCTGGTCGATGAAGCTGGCGATGGTCCCTGGAAAGATCAGCAACGACGAGGCGAAGATCGCCGGGATCACACCCGAGGTGTTCACCTTGAGCGGAAGATGCGAGCTCTGGCCCGCATAGACGCGGCGACCGACGACCCTCTTGGCGTACTGCACCGGGATGCGGCGCTGGCCGCGCTCCATGATGGTGATGAAGGCGACCGTCGCCACCATGATCAGAATCACCAACACCGCGACGATGATGCCGAGCTCACCGGTGCGGACGAACTCGTAGGTCGAGGTGATTGCCGACGGCAGGCTGGCGACGATGCCGGCGAAGATGATCATCGAAATGCCGTTGCCGATGCCGCGCTCGGAGATCTGCTCGCCCATCCACATCAGCAGCGAGGTACCGCAGGTCAGGGTGATCACGGTGAAGATGCGAAAGCTCCAACCGGGATCGTATACCAGCGAGCCGCCATTGGGCGCTTCGAGGTTCTCGAGTCCGACGCTGATGAAGAAGCCTTGGATCAACGCGAGAACGATAGTGCCGTAGCGGGTGTACTGGGTGATCTTGCGGCGGCCGACGTCACCCTCTTTCTGCAGGCGCTCGAGGTAGGGAACCACCACAGTCAGCAGCTGCAGAATGATCGAGGCGCTGATGTACGGCATGATTCCCAGGGCAAACACCGAGAATCGC
>DASPMH010000280.1:0-2638 GCA_035627175.1 Terriglobales bacterium
CCGACGGTGTCGATGGGGCTCGGACCGATCGCTGCGATCTACCAGGCACGCTTCCTGCGCTATCTCGAGCACCGCGAGTTGCTCGAATCCCAGGGCCGCAAGGTCTGGGCGTTCATGGGCGACGGCGAGATGGACGAGCCCGAATCGCTCGGCGCGATCTCGCTGGCTGCGCGAGAACATCTCGACAACCTGATCTTCGTCATCAACTGCAACCTGCAGCGTCTCGACGGCCCCGTGCGCGGCAACGGCAAGATCATCCAGGAGCTCGAAGCGGTTTTCCGCGGCGCCGGCTGGAACGTAATCAAGGTGATCTGGGGCAGCTACTGGGACGCGCTGTTGGCCCGCGATCATGACGGAATCCTGCTCAGGCGTATGACTGAGGCCGTCGACGGCGAGTACCAAGCTTACAAGGCGAGCGGCGACGGCAAGTTCGTCCGCGACGGCTTCTTCGGCAAATATCCCGAGTTGCGCCAGATGGTCGCCAAGATGACCGACGACGACATCTGGCGGCTCAATCGCGGCGGTCACGATCCCCACAAGGTCTATGCCGCGTATGCCTCGGCGGTAAAGCACACCGGCCAGCCGACGGTGATCCTCGCCAAGACCGTTAAGGGCTACGGCATGGGCGAGGCCGGAGAAGGTCAGAACATCACCCACCAGCAGAAGAAAGTCGGCGAAGCTGCGCTGCGCGTCTGGCGTGATCGCTTCAAGCTGCCGATCTCCGACAAGGATCTGTTGCGCTTCCCCTTCTATCGGCCGCCCGACGACAGCGAGGAGATGAAGTATCTGCACGAGCGCCGCGCCGCGCTCGGCGGCTACGTTCCGTCGCGTCGCACCATCTCGCCCAAGCTACCTGCGCCGGAGCTTTCCGCTTTCCAGCCGCTACTGCGCGGCAGCAACGATCATCCGATGTCGACGACGATGGCCTTCGTGCGCTTGCTGGCAACGCTGCTGCGGGATGCCAAGCTCAAGGATCGCATCGTACCGATCGTTGCCGACGAGGCGCGCACCTTCGGCATGGAGGGAATGTTCCGCCAGCTCGGCATCTACTCGTCCTTGGGGCAGCTCTATACGCCGGTAGATCGCGACGAGCTTGCCTACTATCGCGAGGACAAGCGCGGTCAGATTCTGCAAGAGGGCATTACCGAGGCGGGCGGCTTGTGCTCGTGGATGGCGGCGGCGACCGCGTACAGCAATCACTGCCTGCCGATGATTCCGTTCTTCATCTTCTACTCGATGTTCGGCTTCCAGCGTGTCGGCGATCTGATCTGGGCCTGCGGCGATATTCGCGCCCGCGGCTTTCTGCTCGGCGGCACCTCGGGTCGCACCACCCTCGCCGGTGAGGGGCTGCAGCACCAGGACGGCCACAGCCAGCTGTGGGCTTCGTCCGTTCCCAACTGTATCTCCTACGATCCCACTTATGCCGCCGAGCTCGCCGTGATCATCCAAGATGGCTTGCGCCGGATGATCCAAGATCAGGAATCGATCTTCTACTACATCACCGTTCTCAACGAGACCTACGCCCAGCCGCCGTTGCCGGAAGGCGCCGAAGAGGGCGTCCGCCGCGGCATTTATCTGCGCAAGCCCGCCGCCGGCGAGCTAGCCAAGCGGGTACAGCTGCTCGGCTCGGGCGCGATCTTGCGAGAAGTGGAAGCCGCCGCCGATCTGCTCCGCGCCGACTTCGAAGTCGATGCCGACGTGTGGAGCGTCACCAGCTTCACCGAGCTACGCCGCGACGGCCTGCACGTCGAGCGCTGGAACCGACTTCATCCCGAGGAACCGGCACGGGTTCCGTACATCACTGCCCAATTCGATGATCATCCCGGGCCGATCATCGCCGCGACAGATTACGTCAAGCTCTACGCCGACGAGATTCGCGCCTTCCTGCCGCGACGCTACGTCACCCTCGGCACCGACGGCTTCGGCCGCAGCGACGGCCGCGCCATGCTGCGGCGCTTCTTCGAAGTCGATCGCTACTACATCGCCGTCACCGCGCTGAAAGCGCTCGCCGACGAGGGGCAGATCGCGCCGGCGATGGTTTCGGCGGCGATCGCAAAATACGAGATCGATCCGGAACGACCCGACCCCGACCGCAGCTGACGAAAGAGGTCCCATGGCCGAGCTTCGCGAGATCAAGGTTCCCGACATCGGCGATTTCGAAGCCGTCGACGTAGTCGAAGTACTGGTCGAGTCCGGCGCTCATATCGAAGCGGACCAATCGCTGATCACCATCGAAAGCGAGAAAGCTTCAATGGAAGTGCCCTCGCCTGTTGCCGGCACGGTCAAAGAGGTGAAGGTCCGCGTCGGCGACAAGGTCGGCGAAGGTGCGGTGATCGTCACGGTGGAAGTCGGCGGCGCAGATGCGGGCAAGAGTGCTCCCGCAGCGGCAAAGTCGGCACCAGAGCCCGCTACGGCTGCTCCCGCGGCGAAAACACCGGCGCCGCCGCCGGCCCAAGCGCGCCCTTCGCCGTCGGCGGCGAAAGGCAAGACACCGGCAGAGACCCGGCAGCCGGCTGCCGACAAGCCAGCGGCACAGGCTACCGCCGATGACGTCGAGCCGGCGGCGGAAGCGCAACCGGAAGCTCCGCCGGGCGTCGAGCAACCGCACCAAGCTCCACGCGGTCAGAGAGCCGAGACG
>DASPMH010000281.1:0-4027 GCA_035627175.1 Terriglobales bacterium
CCAGAGGTTGTACTGCTCGAAGGTTTGCAGTGTCAGCGGCACGACCGGCCAAGCCGTCAGCGCGTTCATACCCCACCAGATGTCGATGTTCTCGGGATCGGTGAACGACAGTCCGTACGGCCCTACCGGATTCTCCTGATACGGCCCGAGCTCGTCGATCGGCAGGCTCATCCGCTCGCGGTCGGTGTAGCTCATCTCGCTCTTGGCGATCCGCAGCAACACCTCAGGCATACGATAGCGCCGGGCTCGCGACAGCAGCACGGCGTCCGGCGCGCCGGTCGACTGGTAGTCGTAGGTCGATTCGTCGAACAGCAGCTTGACTCCGTTCCAGGTATCGTCGTGGAGCGAGGTCATCTTGTCTTTCTTGTACGAACGGCCGTGGGTGGTGCCGAAGGCGCCGCGTTGGGTGTGCAGAGCGAGATCGAAGATCAGCAGATCGAGCACGGCTGAGGCTTTGGTGCGGATCTCCTCGTCGTCGGCGAATTCGATCAAGGTCAACAGCGGGGTCAAGTCCTTCTGGTAGTAGACGTTCGAGTGCCACTCGAAGAATCCCCAGCGAGCCCGGTGCTCGAACCAACGCAGAATCTTGGGTCGAGCATGGGCCTGGTGCTCCCGACCCGTCTTGCGATCGAAACCCATCGGCTCGTCGGGATACTCCTGCCCCATCAGGTACTCGACGGTGTGGTAGATCAGCTGGTGGTTCTCGGTCCAGTAATAGCTGTTGTCGATCATCCCTTCGGGCGTCGGCTCGGTGAACCAGAACTTGAAATCGAGCAAGGCGCGTTCGACCTTGTCGACGAGCTCCGCAGGCAGGAGCGGGTGGTCGCCGTAGCCGAGCAGCAGGTTGAGCAAGTAGAGGGCGTCGAAGTCGCGGGTGTCGAGCAGGTTCGCCATCTTGGCGAAGGTGGCGTCGTAGACGTCGGTGGCGATCATCCCGCGCGGCGCCTGGTAGCCGGGGTCGAGACGCTCGCGCTCCATGTGGGCGATCAGATTGAGCGGCGAGCCGGGGCTGAAGCTGGTGGTGGCGTAGCGCAGGTAATCCAAGCTGCGACTGTTGGCATAGTCCTCGGACACCACTCCTTCGGCCGCAGCCGCATCCGAATCGTCGTCATCGCCACAAGCAGCCGCCAGAGCCAACAGCGCCGCCAAACCCAGAACCCGAAGCCAGGAAAGCATGCGCCTCTCTAACTACCCCAGCCGCCTTATGTCTACCCAGCGAGGTGTTCGCCCCCTTTGCTCCAAAGGGGGCGAACACCTGGTGTTGACGATAGTGGGGTTTCCATAATACCGGCGGCCTTGATGTCGGATACGCTCACCTCTGCTCTCCGCCGGGCTCGGCCCGGCCGCCGGCTCCACGGTATCTCGGCGGTGCTGCTGCCGTTTACCCCCGACGGAGCGATCGACTGGCGCAGCTTGGAGCAGTTGCTGGCTAACACCCGGGCGGCGGGGCTCGATGTGGCGGTCAACATGGACACCGGCTTCGGCGACCTGCTCACCCCGCCACAGCGCGAGCAGGTGCTCGATTGTACCCGGGCGGTGGTCGGCACCACCTTCTATGCCGGTGCCTATCCCGACCAATCCGCCGCCGATCCGGTGGCGAGCTACCACGCCTCGATCGCGGCGATCCTCGCCCGCGAGGCGATTCCGGTGATCGTTCAATGGCGCGGCATGCACGCCCTCGCTGCCGCCGAGAAGGCCGCGCTCTATCGTCGCATCTGCGCGCTTGCCGAGCGCGCCGTCGGCTTCGAGCTCGGACCGATGTTTGCGCCGCACGGTGAGATCTGGGACGACGCTACCTTCGAGCGGATCGTCGAGATCCCGCAGCTGATCGGTGCCAAGCACTCCTCGCTCGACCGCGCCACCGAGCTCGGACGTCTCGCGGCGCGCGACCGGTTGCGCCCGGACTTCCGCGTCTACACCGGCAACGACCTCGCCATCGACATGGTCCTCTACGGCAGCGACTACCTGCTCGGCTTGTCCGCTTTTGCGCCGGAGGAGTTCGCCGGGCGAGATCGCGCCCTCGCCGACGACGATACCAGCTTCCTCTCCCGCAACGACGCTCTGCAACATCTCGGCAACGTCGGCTTTCGCGCGCCGGTGCCTGCCTATAAGCACTCCGCGGCGATGTTTCTCCATCTGACCGGCAAGCTCGGCAGCGACTCGATCCACCCGCGCGCCGCCCGCCGACCGCAGTCGGACCGTATCCTCTTGTTCGACTGTGCCGTCCGTCTCGGGCTCGTCGGCGATGTGGAGCGGACGCTCGCCGAGAGGGTCGAGCCCTTTCTCAGCTGAGTTTGCGGCGCCGTTCGAGCTCGTCGCGCTCGGGCAGCTTGCGATAGTGCGGATCGAGCGGATAGCAGCCGGAGATCAGACCGCGTCGCGGCGCGGTGGTGCAATCGCTGAAGGTGCGGCAGATGCGCTTGCGCGCCAGGCCGCGCCCGGCGAGTACGTCGGTGGGCAGCTCGGGATAGGACAGGACCATTCTTCCTAAGCCGACGGCATCGCACCAACCCGCGCGCACGCAAGCCTGAGCTACGTGGGGCAGGTAGTCTTGCAGGTAGCTCCAGCCGGTCGATACGACGATCGCCTCGGGCGCCGACTCTTTGATCGCCCGCGCCGCGCGCAACAGCCGCACTACGCCGGCGAGCGGATCCTCCGGCGGCGCATAGCCGTCGCTCGGTGGGAATGCCGCTGGTCGTTGAATGTGCGGGCAGTAGTAGGGGCTGCCGGCGGTGACGTTGATCAGGCGCACCTTTTGACCGACGAGCTCGCGGATCAGGGCGATGGGCTCGCGCAGATCGATCCGAGTTGGCGCTTCGGCATCGAGCCCGAAGCCGAACCGATAGGGCAGTGGCACGTCCTCGGGCACCCCCGGCCCGAGGATCCCGTCGTCATTCGCGCTCGGCCGGTGCGGCACGGTGTCGAACACCGACAGTCGCACGCCGATGGCTAAGCCGGGCGCGGCTTGGCGCACCGCCGCAATGATGGCGCGGGTGAGATGATGGCGCTCCCCGAAGGTCGGCCCGCCCCAGCGACCGCTGCGAGTGCGGGCGGAGAGCAGCTCGTGCAGCAGGTAGCCGTGGCAGTGCTTGATGTCGACGAAGTCGAAGCCTTCCTGCTGCGCCAGATAGGCGGCGCGGGCAAAGGCCTGGATCAGCGCGTCGATGTCGCCGTCGCTGAGCACCGCCGTGTCGCTGTCGATGCCGGTGCGGCGATCGAGCACCGGGTGGCGATAGGCGACCAGCGGCGCCGGCCGGCCTTTGGCTCCGTTACCGGATTCGGCCGTAGCGGCGCGGGCCCAACGGCCGCTGTGGGTCAGTTGCAGTCCGACGACTGGGCGCGGCAATGCCGCGGCGGACGCTGCCGCGAGCAGGGCGCGCCGCAGGTCGCCGAGCGCGGCTGCGGTGGCGTCGATCATCATCAGTTGATTGGGATTGGCGCGCCCGTCAGCGCGCACCGCGGCGGCCTCACCACCCCAGATCAATGCGGCACCCGAGCGCCCGAAATTCTCCCACCGCCGCCGCGTCAGCTCGCTCGGCGTGCCGTCGTCATGGCCATCCCAACCCTCCATCGGGTGAATGGCGAAGCGGTTGGCCGCCGCAGGCAAATCGTCGCCGAGGCCAAGCTCAGACGCCAAAGGCGATGCCGGGGCGCTCAGTATCGTTTCATCGCAGGGGAGCTCCAAACCGAGCTCGCGCAACCGACCGCGCAAACCAGCCACCGACCGCAAAGAAGCAACCTTCGGAAATTCCATCCCATCCCTCTTTCCGAATCGTGCACGTGCACGAACCCATTGGCCCCAGGCCACGCATCATCCCCCCGGCAACTCCTGCCGCAACACCCGCAGCACATTCTCCCCCATGACCTTGCGGATCTCGATCTCCGCCATGCCGCTCTTCTGCAGGCCTTCGGTGATACGCGCCAGGCCCTCGGTGTCGAGGGGCGTATGGGTCGCGCCATCGAAATCCGAGCCGAGCCCGACCGAGTCGGCCCCTACCAGGCCGACCGCATAGCGGAGGGCGCGGAC
>DASPMH010000282.1:0-3777 GCA_035627175.1 Terriglobales bacterium
GCCGCCCGTATCTCCGCTGGCCCAACTCCGCGCTAGAGAGTATGCAGCTTTTGCACTTTCGCACCACCAGCAGACCGAAGCGACCACGCTCGAGCTTCTCGTTCAGGGGGAATGCCGTGACCACCAACCATCACCCGGAACGAACCGCCGACTTCACCCGTGCCTACATCCGGCGTGCGCTGCAAGAGCGCATTCGCGGTCGCGGCCAGATCGACGTCCGGCGCTCGCACCAATGGGGCGTCACCATCTTCCATCGTTACACCAGCACCTGGAGCGGTAAGGCCGTCGAGCTCCCCGTCGCCCAGCTACGCGGCCAAGGTGGCAGGATGCAGCTCTATTGGAAGCGCGCCAGCGGGCGCTGGGCCCCGTACACTCATCCGACCGAGCCGTTCGTCGGCAGCCTCAACGATTGTCTCAAAGAGATTCAACACGACCGCTGGGGCTGCTTCTGGGGCTGAACGCCGCCGAGCGCACCATGCCGAAAACAAAGTTCGGTCTCTTCTTTCCCCAAACCGGCGCTTCCTTCCGCACCATCAAAGAGCGAGCCCAGCTCGCCGACCGTCTCGGCTACGATTCGATGTGGTTCGTCGACCATTTCTGGAGTCGCGGCCTGCCCGATCTCGATCATCTCGAGGCGTGGACATTGATGGCTTCGGTCGCCGCCGTCACCGAGAGGCTGCGCATCGGCACGCTGGTGGTCTGCAACTCGTACCGCAATCCCGCCTTGGTGGCGAAAATGACCGCCAGCCTCGACAACATCAGCGGCGGGCGCTTCGGGCTCGGTATCGGCGCCGGGTGGATGGACGAAGAATACCGCGCCTACGGCTATCCTTTTCCTTCGATGCGCGCCCGCATCGATCAGCTCGACGAGGCCCTGCACGTGATCAAGCGGATGCTGACCGAACCCCGGGCGACCTTCCAAGGTCGCTACTATTCGGTCGACGAGGCGATCAACAACCCGAAATCAGTGCAGCAACCGCACCCGCCGATCCTGATCGGTGGCGCCGGCGAGAAGCGCATGCTGCGCCTGGTCGCCGAGCACGCCGACATCTGGAATTGCCCCAACAATGCCGCTCCGCAGCTCCAGCACAAGATCGAGGTGCTGCACCGACACTGCCAAGACGTCGGCCGCAATCCCGAAGAGATCGAAGTATCGGAGCAATGCATCGTCGTGCTCGGTCGCGACGCCGCCGATCTCGAACGTAAGCTTCAGCAAGCCCGCTCGACCGTCGGCAAGGTCTTCGACATCGACACCGCCGGTCTGGTCGGCGCGCCGGAGCAGCTGATCGACGCGATCGAGGCTCGCCGCCAGCAGGGCGTGACGTTCTTTACGATGATGTTCGGCGATCTCAACCAGGCCGAGACTCTCGAGCTGTTCGCCGAGAAGGTCGCGCCCGCCTTCGCCTGACGACTCAGCCGCGATTTCGCGCGATGGCTGCGGCCGCTTCAGTGCCGCGATTGCGGCGGCAGTCGCTGCAGATTCCGTACAGCTCCATCTTGTGACCGCTCAGCTCGAAGCCGAGCTTGGCGGCGATCTCCGCCTGGAGCTGCTCGATGCGGTCTTCCTCGAATTCGACGATCCGACCGCACACTTCGCAGATCAGATGGTCGTGGTGATGCCCTTCGGTGCTCTCGTAGCGCGCCTCGCCGTTGCGGAAGTGGCGCTCCACCGCCAGGCCGCACTCCGTCAGCAGCTTCATCGTCCGATAGACAGTAGCGTAGCCGATGCGGGGGTTAACCTGTTTGACGTGCTGGTAGAGCTCTTCGACGCTGATGTGGCGCTCGCTGGCGAAGAACACGTGCGCGATGTCGTCGCGCTGGGAGGTCGACTTCAAACCGGAGCGACGCAGATGCTCCTTGAAGATTTCGAATCGGTCCGGCGGTTTCGGTTCGGCACGAGCCATCGAGGGCTCTCCGTTGCGCTCAGGCCGCAGCAGGTTCGAGCAACCGGCGGGCAGCAGGTGAGAGATAGACGTCGTCGAGCGATACCCCGGTGAGCTCATCGACCAGCACGTCGATCTGCACACTCGCGGGAAGGTCCTTGTCGAGCAGGATCAGCCGCGACTCGCGCACCCGGCAGCTGCCGCTGCGGACGCGATAGCCGACCTCGCGCAGCAGGCGCTCTTGCCGAACTTGAAATCCGAGCCGCAACGCGAGCTGCTTCAGCTCTTCGAGCAAAGCGAGCTCGTCGTTCACCCGACGTCCACCCTTCTCCTTCGACCCAGCCACGGTCGCTGTCTTACTCAAGTGAGCTTTGGTTGTAAATGCCAGTTCGTGGCAGCCCTGGTACTACCGGCGGGAATTTCCTATGGGTCGGCGATGGCAGAGCGTGAGCACGGCGGCGACGTTCCTGAGACGATCGCAATTCGCGAGGACGAAGACTTCGATCACGACAAGCTCGCCGCCTATCTCCGCGAGCGGCTGCCGGAGGCCGACCAGCCGCTGCAGGTGACGCAGTTCGCCGGCGGTCACGCCAATCTGACTTATTGTCTCCGCTACGGCGAACGCGAGTATGTCTTGCGCCGCCCACCGCTCGGGCCGGTCGCGCCGTCGGCGCATGACATGGGCCGCGAGTATCGGGTGTTGTCGGTCCTCCACCGAGGGTACCCGTACGCACCGCGTGCCTATGTGTTCTGCGATGATGCCACTATCATCGGCGCACCGTTCTTCGTCATGGAGCGCCGCCGCGGCGTGGTGGTGCGGCGCACCATTCCGGCGCAGTGGGGCGGCGGCGAGGATCCCGTTTCCAACCGCAGGATCAGCGAGGTGTTGATCGATTGCCTCGCCGACCTCCACGAGGTCGATTACCGCAAGGTCGGCCTCGGCGATCTCGGCAAGCCCGAGGGCTTTCTGCAGCGCCAGATCGACGGTTGGTTTGCGCGTTACGAGCGCGCCCGCACCAGCGAGATCGCGGTCGTCCACGAAGTGACCGATTGGCTGCGCAGCAACCGACCGCCCTCCCCTACCCCGACCCTGCTTCACAACGACTGGCGCCTCGACAACATGATGCTCGACGCGAGCGACTGCGGCCGCTGCGAAGCGGTGTTCGATTGGGACATGTGCACCGTCGGCGATCCCTTCGCCGATTTGGGCACGCTGCTCTCGGCGTGGATCCAAGCCGATGAGGGCAGTGCCAGCGGCATGGTCGTCATGCCCTCGCACGTACCCGGCTTCCTGACCCGCGCCGAGGCGGTCGAACGCTACGGCAAACGGCGCGGCATCGATGTCAGCGACGTGCCCTACTACTACATCTTCGGCATCTACAAGATCGCCGTGGTATTACAGCAGATCTATGTTCGCTACCACCGCGGTCAGACCAAGGACCAGCGTTTTGCCATGATGGGCCAGGCGGCCGAGATGCTCTTCTGGCGTGCCCGCGAGCTCTCGCAACAGCCCCATCTCTGAGCTCGAGCCGAGGAGTATCGATGAAGCTAGCCGATCTACAGACCCCTGCGCTCGTCGTCGATGTCGCCGCTCTCGAACATAATCTCGATACCATGGCTCAGGCGCTGCCCGGCGCGCGGATGCGTCCCCACGTCAAGGCACACAAGTGCACCAGCCTCGCCCGGCTCCAGGCGCAGAAGGGACATCGGACCTTTACTTGCGCCACCATCCGCGAGGTCGAGGGCATGGCGGGGGCAGGCCTGGGCGAGGACCTGCTGCTGGCAAACGAGGTGGTCGATGCGACGCGCCTCGGACGGATCGATGCGCGGGTGACCCTTGCCGTCGATTCCGAGCCGACTATCGAGGCTGCCGCTCGCGGCGGCGTCAAAGAGG
>DASPMH010000283.1:0-4984 GCA_035627175.1 Terriglobales bacterium
CCGGGCTGGCGGATCTTCCTACCGAGCACCGCCGCTTGGTCCGACGGCGATCGCAAGACCAAGGTCGTGCGCTACCTCGACGTCACCGAGTCACCCGAAGCCTGGTCGATCAGCGCGCGGATCCAGTACCCGACGATCAACGGCGCGCCGCGCTGGACCGACGGCACTGCCTTCGGCCTGGTCGCCTACCGCGATGGCCACAACGCGGTGTTCTTCAACTTCCAGAGCAACCGCCATCTGATCGAAAGCCTGACCGGCAATGTCCGCCGCCTCGAGCGCGAGGCGACGGCGACCCAACTCGCCGGCTGGCTCCGCATCGCCTACACCGCCGGCCGCATGGAGTTCTATTACCGCGCTAGCACCGAAGCGCAGTGGAGCCTGGTCGAGAGCATCGACGACCTGCCCTTCGTGCCGACCCGCATCGGCATCAACGCCCGCAACTTCTTCAACCTGATCGGCACCGCGACCTTCTCCGACATCGAGATCGACGGCGCCGCCATCGATCCGGCAAAGCTCGCCGACGACACCGACGACCCGCGTCCGACCTGGCTACACAACCAAGTAATCCGCGTCACCGACGACGACGGCGACGGTATCGCCGAGAGCGTCGCTACGGTGTTCGACATGCCCGACGATGTCAGCCACGAGAGCCATCAGATCCAGGACATCGAAATCGCCGCCGATGGCACGCTGATCGTATCCGTCGGCGACGGCTTCGACTTCACCAAGGCACGCGATACCTCAACCTTCCTCGGCAAGATCCTGCGCCTCGCCCGCGACGGCAGCGCGCCGAGCGACAATCCCTTCTACGATCCCGAGCAGCCGGCGGCGCCGATCAGCTACATCTACAACGCCGGGGTGCGAAACACCTTCGGCTTGGCTTTGCGGCGCTCCGACAAGCGTCTGTTCGCCAGCGAGAACGGTCCGTCGCGCGACCGCATCTTCGCTCCCGAGGCGGGCTGGGACATGGGCTATGACGGCAGCGACCGCAGCATGTTGACGCATGCGCTGCTGACCTGGGCGCCGGCGGTCGTTCCGGTAGGCATCGAGGTGATGCAATCCGGCGCCTTCCCGCAACACGACGATTGGATTTTCGTCGCCACGGCGGGGCAGGACTTCACTCTCGGCACCAGCAAGACCGGCAAGCGAATCTTAATGCTGCGCGTCGATGCCGAGGGCAAGCTGGTCGAAGGACCGATCGAGCTGCTGCGCTACGAGGGCTCGGCGCGCACCACGGTGATCGGCCTGGCAGCGGCGCCGGACGGCCTCTACTTCACCACGCTCTACAACACCGATCCGACGGCCGACGCTTTCAACAACGCGCGTCTGCTTCGCATCAGGCCCAGTGCTGTCGCGCCGAGCCTTTAGCAGCCACGGCAAGAGCGTGGCTGTAGCGTCGGCTCTCTGAGCGCACGCTACAGCGATGCGTGCCCAGATTCAGAGACGATCCGCTTACACGCTCAGAACTACCTTGCCGAAGTGCGCGCTCGACTGCACCAAGCGATGCGCCTCGGCCGCCTCGGCGAGCGGAAAGACTTGATCGACCACGGCCTTGATCCGGCCCGCCTCGAGAGCCTCGCCGAAGCGCGACCAGAAGGCTTCGACGATCGCCGCCTTGTCCTCGACAGCGCGTGTACGCAGCGTCGAGCCGATCACCTGCATGCGCTTCATCAGCATTGCGGCGAGATTGACCTCCGCTTTGATCCCGCCGAGCAGGCCGATGATCACCAGCCGCCCGTCGACCGCGAGCGCTTCCAGGTTGCTGGCGAAGTACTTGCCGCCGATGTGGTCGAGCACGACATCGACACCTCGCCCACCGGTCGCTTGCCGTACCTTCGGCGCGAAGTCGCCGTCGCGGTAATTGATCGCGACGCTGGCACCGAGCTCGAGGCAGCGCTCGCACTTCTCGGTGCTGCCGGCGGTGATGATCGCCTGCAGCCCCGCTTCCTGGAGCAACTGGATCGCCGCCGTGCCGACACCGCTGCCACCGCCATGCACCAGCGCCGCACCGCCCTCGCGCGCGTTGCCGAGCAGGAACAGATTGAGAAACGCCGTCAGGAAGACCTCCGGAATGGCCCCGGCCTGCTCGAAGCTCATTGCGGCGGGAATCGGCATCGCGGAGCCGTGGTGCACCACCGCTTCCTCGGCGTAACCGCCACCGGCGAGCAGCGCCATGGCCCGATCGCCGACATGCCACTCGCCGACCTCGGCGCCAACCTCGATTACCTCACCGGCGCATTCGAGTCCGAGAATCGCCGACGCCCCCGGTGGCGGCGGATAGAGCCCCTGGCGCTGCAGCAGATCGGCGCGGTTGACCGCAGTGGCGCGGACGCGGATGCGCAGCTCCTGCGGTCCGAGCGCGGGAGCAGGCGCTTCGCCGAGCCGCAAGACGTCCTCGGCGCCAGGATTGTCGAATACGATCGCTTTCATCCGGTCGCTGTAGCTTGCGCTCGCCAGAAGGCGCAAGGCGACGCCGCGTGAGCTGCCGTCGGTGTAGCTGCCGTCGGCAGACGACGGCAGGGTAATCCCAGGCTGCCGCGCTCTGCCGAGCGCAGCTACATCGGCTCGAGGCTCTCGCTGGCGAAGCCGAAGAGCTCGGCGGCTGCGGCGGCGGTGGCGCGCCGGTGTTTTTGCGGGACGAAGACGTAGAAGCGCCACAGTGCGGCATAACGAGCTTCGAGGGCCTGGATCTCGGCGGTGCCTTCGAGCTGCGGCGAGTTGAGCGGCATCACTCCCTGCGGCAGCCGCACCCGCGCCGCCGCCTCTTTCATCAATGTCAGCGCCGGACAATAGACGATGATCTCCGCCGGATCGCAGCCGAGCGCCGCCGCCAGCGACTCCTCCGCGGCGTGGCGGTTGGCAGACGAAAAATGGTAGCGATCGATCAGCCGGCGCCGGTCGGTCTCGCCGACCTTCGCTGCCGAGATGACGTAGCCACGCTTGAGCAGCTCCCGATGTTCGAGCCGCTCGATCATCCGCGCGATGCGCCGATCCGGCGGCGGCGCACCGGTACGCTTGAGCGCTTCGAATAAGCTCCCGTCGCTGTGCGCCATCAGCTCCGCCTCGCTCAGCGCGCCGTGTTCGCCTGCCAGCTCGACCGCCTTGGAGATCATCGCGCCGGCGGCGACCTTGGTGTGGTGGTAGTAGACCCGCTCGGTCAAAAAGTAGCGCATGCGCAGCAGCTGCACCGTCTCCGAGCGGGCGTCAGGCCGCTCCATGCCGTGCTTGGTCATGTCGAGGGCCAGCTGACCGTCTTCGACGACGAAGTAGCGAAAGATGCGATCGTCGTAACCCTGGCCGATGCCCGCGAAGTAGGCGTCGCGGCGCAGGTAGTCGAGCAGGTCGGCGTCGATGGTGCTGGCGACGATCTGACCCGCCCAGCGCGGCACCTCGTCGCCACTCTTGGTGAGGATGGCGCGGACGGCCTGACCGATGCCGAGTCGGTCGAGGCGTGCACCGAGGCCGAGCTCGAGCAACTGCGCGAAGCGATCCCCTTTATCGTGGCGCGCGAACAGACGGCGCTCGTCCTCGAGCGTGTGACCGAAGGGCAAATGGGTGATGTCGTGCAACAGCGTTGCTGCGACGATCGCCTGCTCGAGTCCGTCGTCGATGTCGCAGCCACTGCGGCGAAGCGAGGCGATGATGCGCTTGGCGAGGGCCGCCGCGCCGAGGGAGTGGTCGAAGCGGGTATGGACGCAGCCGGGATACACATAGCTCGCCGTGCCGAGCTGCTTGATGCCGCGCAGGCGCTGCACCTCGGGGAAATCGAGCACCGCGGCCTCGAGCGATGAGAGCGAGATATCGCCGTGAATCGGATCACGAATCAGCACATCTCGTGCATCGGCCCGAGCCGAGACGATGTCAAACCGCCGGTCACTGGCAACGTAGGTTGCACCGCAGCGCCGCTACGCTAGCCTCATGCACCGGAGGTGCTGCGATGGTGCGACTGTTGATGATGGCGTTGTTGTTGGCTCTCGCTGCCGGCTGCGACGAGGGCCCGGCCGAACGCGCCGGCCGTGAGGTCGACGAAGCCGCCGAAGAGCTGCGCCACGGCTCCGAGGGCGCCATGGAGCGCGCCGGACGCAAGACCGACGAAGCTCTCGGCGAGGCCAAGGAGAAGATGGAGGAGCTCGGCGACAAGATCGAGCGTGAGCTCGAAGACTGAGGCTCAGCGCAACAGCTCGTCGAGAGCATCGATCATCGGACGCGACGGCCGATCGGCGAAGATGCCATTCGGCACGCCCGCAGCCATGCCGCGCACGAAGAGATAGAGCACCCCACCGAAGTGTCGCTGGTAGTCATACCCCGGCAGGCGCAGCCGCAGATGCCGCTGCAGCGCCACGACATAGAGATGGTACTGCAGGAAGTAATGGTGATCGCACATCTCGCGCTGCATCCGTGCCTGACTGTAGTCGGAGCGATGCAGCCCGAGGCGGTTCGATTTGTAATCGACGACGTACCAGCGCTCGCCATGGACGAAAACGAGATCGACGAACCCTTTGAGAAACCCGTGCAGCTCGGCGAAGCGCAGTCGCTGTAAGCTGTCAGCATACCCTTGGGACACAGCTGCCGAGGCGTGCCGCGCGAAGGTCTCGGCGAGCGAAGCGGGATTGAGCCGCGATCCCTCCCCGATCACCGGCAGCAAGAACTCCATCTCATCGAGACGCTGCTGGCGCGGCAAGTGACGCAGGCGCAACCCGGGCTCGACCGGTAGATCGGCGTCGAGCACGTCCGCGATGGCGTCGCTAAGCGTGTCCGCCCATTTGGCCTCGATGCTGTACCGGCCGAGCTGTCGCTCGACGATCGCGGCCAGCTCGGCTCGCGGCGCGCCGAAGTCGAGCAGCTCGAAGACCTTGTGGATCAAGTTGCCGGCGCGCGCGCCGGCGGGGAAATCGTGCAGGCGGATCAGCTCGGTGCCGCGGCTGGAAGCCGTCGGCGCCGCTTCCGGGGCGAGCGCATCGTGGTCGATGCCCTCGGCGGCCGG
>DASPMH010000284.1:0-2245 GCA_035627175.1 Terriglobales bacterium
CCGGCAGCGGCTGGGCGTAGAGGTAGAACAACGAAGGATCGATCGAGATCAGGTCGTATTCCGCCACCGCGCTGCGCGCCAGGCGTCGCTTGTAGACGAGATCCTCGTACAATCTCGAGCTGCGTCCGCCCGCCAGCACCGCGGCCGCGACCTCGAGTGCATAGGCGTCGGCGTGACCGAGCTCGGGGACGTGAAAGGCCATGGCGACGTAGGGCAGCTCGGCGGCACGGCGCACGGTCACCCGCCGCTCGCCTTCCTGCGCCGGCTCGATGGCGCGCACCACCGGCGGCGGCGTGCCGGCGGGTATGTCGCCGAAGTGCTTTTCGATGCGCTCGAGGATATCGTCGTTGCGGAAGTCGCCGACGGCGACCAGCACCGCATTGTTGGGCTGGTAATGGGTTTTGTAGAAGGCGAGGGCGTCCGAGCGCGTCGCCTGCTCGAGATCGGTCATCCAGCCGATCACCGGCCACTGGTACGGATGAGCGAGATAGGCATTGGCCCGCAAGGCCTCGAACATCACCCCGACCGGGCTGTTGTCGACCCGCATGCGGCGTTCCTCCATGATCACCTGCAGCTCGGGGGTGAACTCGCTCTCGGCGAAGCTGAGGTTCTGCATGCGGTCGGCCTCGAGCTCGAGTGCGATGTCGAGGCGATCGTTGGCGAGAGTGGCGAAGTAGGTGGTCGCGTCGTTGCTGGTGAAGGCGTTCTCGTTGCCACCGTTGCGCTTGATGATGCGCGAGTACTCTTCCGGGCCGTAGCGCTTGGTGCCCTTGAACATCATGTGCTCGAGGACGTGGGCGAGCCCGGTAAAGCCCGGCCGCTCGTTGCGCGAGCCGACCTTGTACCAGAGCTGAACCACGCCGACGGGAGCTTTGTGATCCTCGAGCAGCAGCACCTTGAGACCGTTGTCGAGGACATGCTCGCGGACGCGCTCGGAGTAGGGCTGCAAAGCGCGCGCGGGCAGCGTGCCGCACAGCAGCAGCGTGGCGGTCAACAGGCCGATGATGTGGCGCATGTCGCCGGTCAGCTACCAGCCGCCTCCGGAGGGTTCAAGGTAGGCTTGGGCGGGTGGGTGGCGATGTCGGCGCGAATGGCGTCGTAGACCTGTTGCTGCAGCTGGGCCGAAATCTGGCTGAGCAGCTCACTGATCGACTGCACCAGCTTCTCCGGCTTGTTGCAGGGCGTCGACTTCACCATCTCGAAGCGCGGTCGCGCCAATACCGCATCGCGAGTGACGGCGCCCTGGCGCACCAGCAAGAAACGCATGGTCAACACCGCGGTACAGGGCGTGCCGCCGCCGCGCTCTTCGATCACTTCGATCTCGCCGGCCAATTGATAATTGTAGGCGAGCGGCGAGCGCTGGTGGGTGACGGCGCGATAGAGCCGCGAGTTGGCGAAATCGCGGGCGAGAGCGTCGGCGATCAGATCGGCCGGATTGGTCGCCCAACGGTCATAGAAGTACTTGCCGATCTGGTTCGGGCCGACGCGATAGACGATCGCCTCGCGGTCGTAGGTCGCTGACACCCCGAGCGAGGGGATCGCCAGCACCACCTCGAGCGGCTCTCCGGTGATTGCAGGCGACGCGTAGCGCAGATCGTAGTCGCGGATCTCGGGCGCGGGTTGGCTCAGCGGAGTGCAGCCGGCGGCGAGCAGCGCCATCGCGAGCACGAGAATCAGCTTGGACATGTTCAACGCTCCCGGCCGCGGCGCTCGCGCACGTCGGTCGCGGGCGGATCGGAGAACAACAGCAGCGACGGCTGGCTGCGCACTTCCTCGGTCAGGCCGCGCAGGCTGCTGGCGGTGCGGTCGAGACGGTCGATGGTGTACTGCAGGCTGCTGACGATCTGCTGGGCAGTCTGCATCAACAGACCGAACTCGCGCGCGGCGCCGGCGATCTGCTCGGTACCGAGCTGATTGAGGCTGGCGAAGAGTTTGCGCGCGTCGAGCATCGCTTCGTTGGCATTGTCGAGAATCGGCTTGAGCTCGACGTCGTGAGTGGCGCGCTCGAGGTTGTCGGCCACCTTGTTGATCGACTGCGAGGCGCGGTCGAGATTGTCGAGGGCGCGGCTGATGCGGGCGTCCTGAATCACCCCGCGCGCCTCGTCGAAAGTCGAATCCGCCGACTGCAAGGCATTGCGCGCATCGACGGAGATGCCGGGCAGGTCGATCTGCATCACCCGCTCGTAGATCTCGGTCAAGGCGTCCTGCACCGCTTGAAAGCTGGACTGCGCCGCGGGAATGACCG
>DASPMH010000285.1:0-2346 GCA_035627175.1 Terriglobales bacterium
TACCGCCGCGGCTACAAGTTCTCGACCTACGCGACGTGGTGGATCCGGCAGGCGATCACCCGCTCGATCGCCGACCAGGCGCGCACCATCCGCATCCCGGTGCATATGATCGAGACGATCAACAAGCTGGTGCGCACGAGCCGCCAATTCCTCCACGAGCAAGGGCGCGAGCCCACGCCCGAGGAGATGGCCGAGCGCCTCTCGATGCCGCTCGAGAAGGTCCGCAAGGTGATGAAGATCGCCAAGGAGCCGATCTCTCTCGAAACGCCGATCGGCGACGAGGAGGATTCGCACCTCGGCGACTTCATCGAGGACAAGAACGCAATCATTCCGGTCGACGCGGCAATTCAGGCGAATCTGAAGGAAACGGTTACCCGCGTCCTCGCCAGCCTGACCCCGCGCGAGGAGCGCGTGCTGCGCATGCGCTTCGGCATCGGAATGAACACCGATCACACCCTTGAGGAAGTCGGCCAGCAGTTCTCGGTTACGCGCGAACGCATTCGCCAGATCGAAGCGAAGGCCCTGCGCAAGCTCAAGCACCCGAGCCGCAGCCGCAAGATGCGCAGCTTTCTCGATCAGTGATTTGCTCGTCGGCCCGGAACCTTCCCCACCGACCAAGCGTTCACCGATCGAGCAACGATATCGCGAGTAAGACGCCTTGGTAAAACAGGGTGTCTGAACGGAGCCCCGCCGTAGAAATGCGACGGGGCTCTCCTTTTTGCTGGTCTTGACCTCCAGCGCTTTACAGGAGCGCGGCGCGATTCTAATGGAGCGGCGTTCGCGTAACTGACGAGACAGGCGGAGCACCGCCGTGGAGCGCGAACCTGGCTTGCCGCTCGTCTGGGCACTCTCTTCGATCGCAGGAGCGTGCCGTGTGTTACCTCACCATCACGGGCTGGCCTTCCGGCCTTCTCGGGCCTAAGTGCGGCGGCAACGATTCCTCGCCTCAGGCAGATATCCCATGCGCATAGCCATCGCTTCCGATCACGCCGCCGTCGACCTCAAGGCCGAACTGCGCGAGTACCTCATCTCCCTCGGCCATGAAGTCGCCGATCTCGGGCCCGAAACCGCGGACCGGGTCGACTATCCCGACTACGGATACAAGCTGGCCGAGGTCGTCGCCGACGGCACGGCGGAATACGGCGTGGCGATCTGCGGTTCCGGCATCGGCATTTCGATCGCTGTGAACCGCCATCCCGCGCTGCGCTGCGCCTTGGTGTCGGAGCCGTTGTCCGCCGCCCTCGCGCGCGAGCACAACAACGCCAACGCCCTCGCCCTGGGCGCTAGGCTGACCGGAGTCGACATGGCCAAGGCCTGCCTCGACGCCTTCCTATCGACCGATTTCGGCGGGGGGCGTCACGGCCCTCGCGTCGACAAGCTCTCCAACCCAACCGTCAGGCAGCCCGCATGAGCACTCAGGAAATGACCGCCGCCAAGAACGCCGAAATCCGTTCGCAAGGCTTTTTCACCGCCGGTCTGGCCGATGCCGATCCCGAGATCGCCGGCTGGATCGGGAAGGAGCTCGGCCGCCAGCGCGATAAGATCGAGCTGATCGCATCCGAGAACATCTGCTCGAAGGCCGTGCTCGAAGCCGCCGGATCGGTGCTGACCAACAAGTACGCGGAAGGCTATCCCGGCAAGCGCTATTACGGCGGCTGCGAATACGTTGACGAGATCGAGACGATCGCGATCGAGCGCGCCAAGAAGCTCTTCGGTAGCAACTTCGCCAATGTGCAGCCCAATTCGGGTAGCCAGATGAACCAGGCGGTGTTCCTGGCTCTGCTGCAGCCGGGCGACACCTTCATGGGTCTCGACCTCAACGCCGGCGGCCACCTCACCCACGGCTCGCCCGTCAACATGAGTGGCAAGTGGTTCAACCCGGTCGCCTACACCGTGCGCCCCGACGATCACCGGATCGACATGGACGAAGTCGCCCGCATCGCGCGCGAGAACAAGCCCAAGCTGATCATCTGCGGGGCCACCGCCTATTCGCGGAGTTGGGATTTCAAGCGCTTTCGCGAGATCGCGGACGAGGTCGGCGCCTATCTGCTCGCCGACATGTCGCACTTCTCCGGCCTCGTTGCAGGCGGGGTGCACGATTCGCCGGTGCCCCATGCCCATGTCACCACGACGACGACCCACAAGTCGCTGCGCGGCCCCCGTTCGGGCATCATCCTCTCGAACGACGAAGCCATCGCCAAGAAGCTCAACAGCGCGATCTTCCCGGGGCTCCAGGGCGGACCGCTGATGCACATCATCGCCGCCAAGGCGGTCGCCTTCGCCGAAGCGTTGCAGCCCGAATTCAAGGCCTATGCCCGCGCGATCGCCGACAACGCCAAGGCGCTC
>DASPMH010000286.1:0-2544 GCA_035627175.1 Terriglobales bacterium
GTCCGCGCAGCGCCAGGCGATTCCCCTTTGCGAATCAATACCCTCGAAGTAGCCAATGAACAGCATCCGGAAGTACACCCCGGGTGCAATCGACGGCCTTCCCTGTCCCTCTGTGTAATGCAGCGCGCAAAGATCTTCTACGAACGGATCGAAGCCGCTCTTCTCCAAGACCTCCGTCAGCTTGTCATAGAACACGTGCCCGGGTGACCGCGGCAGCTCCTGCGTTGCCACCCACATCCCACACTGTTCCGGTCCACGCCTACTCATCGCCATCGCCCACCACCTCCACCATCATCACGCTTGCGAGAACGGCCTTCGTATAGCACACCACGCGTTCGGCCGCTGGACTTTTTCAACAGGCTGTTAGGCCAGGTCGGACCGACACAAGCATGAGCGAATTCGCGTCCCAAGAGGCGCCGAAGCAAGCTTAGCCGTTCAATTTGAAAGCTGAATTGCGGCAGGTAAGACGGATGCTGCCGGCGGCAATCACGTCGACTCGTTGTGTCACCCTGTGTCGCCGGGCCCCCAGGGGGCCAACTTCATGGGGGCAGGCCGCCCATTCATGGCGCCCCGGTGGGCGTCTCCGTCGGAGTTTCCGTCGGTGTCTCAGTAGAGATTAGCGTCGGCGCTTCAGTTGAAGTGTTTGACGGCGTTGAAGTCGGTGTCGGAGCCGGTAAGCAAAGCTGCACAACCAAACCCGGGCCATGTATGAGAACCGCCGCCACTGGTGCCGTGAACAAATTAAACCCCGACATCTCAGGCACTGTCATTCCGACGCGCAGCTCAGTATTCGCGCCCTCCCCGCGAGCCACGTGGGCCGCAGCGTCGTCTAGTGGCAGATCAAGGTAGGTACCTGGCTGCAAATATTCGAGCTCGCATCGTGCACCGCAGCTTTCGAGCGCGGCAGCGGTTTGCTCCGCAGCCACATCGTCCGAGCTGCAGCTCGGTCCCCAGCTGTACCAGTCGGCGACCAAGGTGGCGCCCGGAGTTTCAGCAATAAACCCGCCGGTAAAGAAGCGTAGCCATGCTTCCGTCACGACTTTGTCAGTCGGCAAGCCATCGGTCGGCCACCGCAAAAGCATCCGAGCATCGAATAGTTCGGCGCTGCCCTCGGGACTGAGTCCTATGCCGGTTCCCAGCGTTTGAAATCCGACCGAATTCCACGACAGCGTCTGCATGCACACTGCTGGCGACTCGTCATAGGAGATCGCAGTCCAGCCGGCGCTTACGCTCTGAATGACATGAGTCTCGCAACCTTCCGGCTCCTCCACGATTGGGGTGGGCGGAACATCACAGGTGAGAGCGACGATCTGGGGCGGGTGTTCGCTCTCAAGATTTGCGACTCGCAGCGCATTCTGCTGCCCGCCAGTAACTCGAAGACGCAAGCGGTCGTGCCCGAGCTGCAAGGCAATGGGTTCTGTAAGTGTGAGATATTGATCACTACCGGGATGCATTTGACCAAGATTGCAATCCTCGCCGCAGTCCCGCCATGGCGCTAGCGCATTGGCGGATCCTGACGTCGCATACTCTTCTGCACTGCAACTGCCGCCACCAAGCCAGTCAGCTTCGACAGCATGGAATCCCGCATCACTCCGCGGATCTCCGACGCTCGCAGCCACCACATGAAGACGAACTACGGCAAATGAAGCAATCTGATCCGCTGGAAGAGCCGCGGGATTAAAGTTCATAACCAGATTGGAGGCACTGTCTGTATAGTCATTCGAGTCAGAGTCCACGCTTCGCTCGTAATGGAGCAGCAGACTCTGATCGCCGTCGTCTGCGCTGCATACCAAGCCCGCTGGGTCGGTCGAATTGTCGCCTTCGGCATGAATAGACGCAGCCTCAGTCGCTATCAACTCCGTCCATTGGCATCCCTCAATCTCCGGCAGGATAGGCTCGGCGGGCTGCTCGCAAGCCAACACTACCAGACGCGGTCCATTGGCCGTCTCGGAGTTCGCTACCTGGAGGTAGTTCGCAGTATCACTTCCGCCGAACGGAACGCGCAGACGAAGGGCAGTGCCGGCCGTAGAGATGTGATTGGGGGCATTGCTGAGCAATAGATCGTTGTAAGTGCCCGGAACCATATTTGCGAGAATGCAATTTTCCCCGCACTCGCCTGCCGACGACAGCGCGTTTCCCCAACCATTCGCGTGGTCGGTCGGAGCGCAGAACTCGGTCGCAGGATCTATCCAGTCACCGGAGAGCGACGATACATGATCGCTCTCCATACCGATAGACATTGGTTGAAGCCGCAGCAAAGCGCCATATGGACGCATCTCAACTGGCAACGTCGAGGTATCCCATCGAAGGATGAGCTTTGCCACGAAGTTGGAACTTCCCGCAGACATATTGGCTATCAATAGACTATCATCATTGTAGCCCTCGGCGCACATCGACGGAGTAAGGGCATCGTCCCAGCCGAATCCTTCACTCATGTACTCGGCGCTCGTCGCGAAGCTATAATATTCGCAGCCTTCGGGAGCGTCTGGCGTCGCCGTCGGGGTGGGGAGAAGTGTCGATGGAGGTGTCTCTGGAAGTTCCGCC
>DASPMH010000287.1:0-8611 GCA_035627175.1 Terriglobales bacterium
GCGCTCTACCGAGCGCAGCTACACGCCGGTAGGCGGCGGCTTGGGTGAGCCGCGCCGCCGCGCTCTACCGAGCGCAGCTACACGCCGTAGGCGGCGGCTTGGGGGAGCCGAGCCGCCGCGTTCTACCGAGCGCAGCTACACGCCGTAGGCGGCGGCTTGGGTGAGCCGCGCCGCCGCGCTCTACCGAGCGCAGCTACACGCCGTAGGCGGCGGCTTGGGGAGCCGAGCCGCCGCGCTCTACCGAGCGCAGCTACACGCCGGTAGGCGGCGGCTTGGGTGAGCCGCGCCGCCGCGCTCTACCGAGCGCAGCTACAGGTTGAGGTGACACTATTGCGCCGTCGCTGCTGCCGGCGGCGCCATGCGGATGGCGCTGCCGCCGCGACTGCCAGTTCGCTTTCATTGCCGCGGGTGGCATACGCCATGCTGAATGGTGGCTCGATGATCGACCAGGGGAGGAACGGCGACCAAGCGTCGCAGGAGACGCGGTCGCCGCAAGGCGATGGCCGGATGCGTCCCGAATTCGTCTCGGCGGTCTCGCACGAGCTGCGCTCCCCCCTCAACGTCATTCTCGGCTACGGCGACCTCCTCCTCGACCAGGCTTTCGGTCCGATCAACGAGGAACAACAGGACGCTCTCTCTCGCATCGGCGACAATGCGCTGCTGCTACTCGACCGGCTCAACGCGGTGCTCGAATACAGCCGGGTTCAGTCCGGCGGCCTCGAGATCGGTCTGCAAGAGGTCAACGTCGCCGACATCCTCGGGGCCGCCGCCGACAGTGCCGCCGAGCTGGCCCATCGCCGCCCCGAGATCCAGCTCGAGGTTGCGGGCGCCGATGGCGCGCCACTGCTACAGACCGATCCCGACAAGCTCGTCGCCGCGATCAACCATCTGGTCCACAACGCTTTCAAGTTCACCGAGAGCGGCCGGGTCCGCATCAGCGCCCGCATCGCACCCGGCTTGGTCGAGTTCTCGGTCAGCGACACCGGTATCGGCATCGCGCCTGAAAAGCTCGCCACCATCTTCGAGCCGTTCTGCAAGCTCAATGGCAACGGCAAGAAAGGCTTCCGAGATTTCGGCCTTGGCCTCTATCTCGCCCGCGCCTACGTCGAACGTCTCGGCGGCCAGTTGCAGGTAGAGAGCCAACCCTCCCAAGGCTCCACCTTCCGCATCCAACTGCCCCTGTAGCTGCGCTCGGTAGATCGCGGCTACAGCGGGGCGATCCAGAGTCCGAGGAGGCTCAGCATGGTCACGATCAACACCACGCCTGCGACATCGAGGACCAGCCCGTAGCGAATCATCACCGTCAGCGGAATGCGCCCCGAGCCGTAGACGATGGCGTTGGTCGGCGTCGACACCGGCAAGACAAACCCGAGTGAGGCGCCCATCGTCGCACCGAGTGCTGGGATCAGCGGATCTATCCCCGACGACCGCGCAAAGGCGATCACCACCGGCACCACCATGTTCGCTGCCGCGGTGTTGCTGGTGGTCTCCGACAACACCGTCGCAATCACCGTCGACAACACCAGCAACGCAAAGCCGCTGCGGATCCCCAGCAACGAGGTCAGCCCCTCGCCGAGATCGCGTGCCAAACCGGTCTTGAACGCCAGGGTGCCGAGGGCGATGCCGCCGCCGTAGAGAAAGACTATCCACCAGTCGATTTTGATCGCATCGCTCCAGCTCAAAGTGAATTGGTGCCGCGACAGATCGACCGGCAGAAAAAACAGCAGCCCGGCGCCGAGCAGCGCCACGATCGCCTCGGGAAACCAGGTGATCAGCTGGCGATACAGCGGATCGTCCTGTCCGAAGATCAGCGCCGCGACGCCCGGAACCAGCCACAGCACCACGGTCATGCCGAACGCGACCACGGTGTTGATCTGGCCCCGGCTCCAGCTGCCCAAGCGACGCCGCTCGGCCGCGATCACCGCCGCCAGCGACTGCGCCCCGCTCGCGAACGAACCTCCGAAGCGGTCGCCGCGAGTGAAGTCGAAGACGAGCCACGCAAACATCGCCACCGCGATCGGCAGTCCCACCGCCATCCACGAAAAGAACGGAAAGCTGATCGCCAGCTCGCGGCGGATGAAACCGATGCCGATCAGATTCGGCGGTGTGCCGACCGGCGTCGCCAGCCCGCCGATCGACGAGGCGAACGCCGCCGAGAGCAGCAACAAAGCGCCGAACCCGGCGAGGTGATCGGAACGGCTGTCGCGCTGTGGCTGTTGCTGCTCGAGGAAGCGCAGCAGTGACAGACCGATCGGGTACATCATCGCCGTGGTCGCGGTGTTGCTGATCCACATCGAGATCAGGCAGGTCGCGCCAGCGAAGGCGGCCAGGATCCGCGCCGGGCTGCGGCCGACACCCGGCAAGCTCAAGATTGCCAGAGCGAAGCGCCGGTCGAGCCCATGCACGAAGATCGCCTGCGCCAGCAAGAAGGTACCGATGAACAAAAAGATCAGCGGATCGGCAAACGGGGCGAAGGCCTCGTTCGGCGACGCGACTTGCAGGACGGTTGCTACTGCCACGCCCAGGAAGGCGGTCATCGCCATCGGGATCGCCTCGCTGACCCACAGCACCACCACCGCCCCCAGCACCGCCGCCAGCCGATGAGCCTGCGGCGCAACCGGCAGCGGTGCGAGCCACAGCATCACGAACACCGGGACGAACAGCACCATCCCGAGCCGCTTGCGCCATAGATCGAAGGAGTCGGCCGCGGTCATCGCCGGCAGCGCTGGCACGCCGAGGCGGCGGAAGCAAACCTGTAGCTGCCGTCGGTTTCGTCCGGCGTAGCTTCGGCGAAGGTGGAAGACCTGGGGTCACACCGGATGGCGTGGTGGCTTCCTGGCAGGTGGGTGCTAGGATTCGCCGATGGCGCGGCGGCCTGCGAAGAATGAGCCCGACCTGTTTGCCGGGGTGGCGGCGGAGACGCGGCGGGCCAACGCGCCCTTGGCGGAACGGATGCGGCCGCGGACGCTGGACGAGCTACTTGGACAGATGCATCTGACCGGTCCCGGCCGATTGATTCGCGAGATGTTGCAGGGCGGGCGGTTGCACTCGCTGATCCTGTGGGGTCCTCCCGGTTGCGGCAAGACCACGCTGGCGATGCTGCTGGCGCAATCGACCGATGCCCACTTCGTCCACTTCTCCGCCGTGCTCTCGGGCGTGCGCGAGCTGCGCGTGCTGATTGACGAGGCCAAGGAGCAGCTTCGCTTGCACGGGCGGCGGACGATCCTGTTCGTCGACGAGATTCATCGCTTCAACAAAGCCCAGCAGGACGCCTTCCTGCCGCATGTCGAGGACGGCACCATCCTCCTGATCGGCGCGACGACCGAAAATCCTTCCTTCGAGGTGATCGCGCCGCTGTTGTCGCGATCGAAGGTGGTGGTACTCGAGCCGCTCGGCGGCGATGCCATCGCCGAGCTGCTGACGCGTGCCTTACACGACCAAGAGCGCGGTCTCGGCAAGCGCGGTCTATCGGTCGCGCCCGAGGCGCTGGCGTTCCTCGCCGAGCAAGCCCATGGCGACGCGCGCGCCGGGCTCAACATGCTCGAAGCGTCTGCCGATCTCGCCACGGCGCAAAACCGCAGCGACATCGATCTCGCCCTCGCCGAAGAGGCGACGCAGCATCGGGCGCTGCTCTACGACAAGGCCGGCGACGAGCACTACAACGTCATCTCGGCGTTCATCAAAAGCATGCGCGGCAGCGACCCCGACGCGGCGCTGTATTGGATGATGCGCATGCTCGAGGCCGGTGAGGACCCGATGTTCATCGCCCGGCGCATGGTGATCTTCGCCGCGGAAGACATCGGCAACGCCGATCCGCGCGCGCTGCAAGTGGCGGTCGCGGTGAAGGACGCGGTGCATTTCGTCGGCTTGCCGGAAGGTCGCATTCCGCTGGCGCAAGCGGCCACCTATCTCGCCAGCGCGGTCAAATCGAATGCGAGTTACCGCGCCATGCTCGCCGCCGCGGCGGATGTCCGCAAGCACGGGCCGCTGCCGGTGCCGCTACATCTGCGCAATGCGCCGACGGGTTTGATGAAAGGGCTGGGCTACGGCCGCGGCTACCAATATGCCCATGACTACGACGACGCGCTGGTGACCCAGGAGCATCTGCCCGAAGCCTTGCGCCAGCGGCGTTACTACCAGCCGGCGAGCAGTGGCGACGAGGTCGAGATTCGCGTACGGCTGGAGCAACGGCAACGATCGATCGAGGAAAGGAAGAAATGAAGAGCACGCGCGCCATCTCGAGTCAGAAAGGTTGGATCGCACCGGCAGTGGTGCTGTTGCTGGCACTGGCTTTTGCCGCCGGTCCGATCGTGCTGCACTTCACCCAGAAGACGCACAACGTCATCGCCAGTCCCGACCAGCGCCACCCGGTAGATCAGCCGACGGTGCCCGGCGAGATCTTCGCGAGCACGGTGATCGCGATCATGGAGCACGAGCTCAGCGACGGGACCGGCTGGCGGCCCAACGATTTTCCGCTGTGGGGGCCGGCTCTGTGGGCCGATAACAACTCCAATCGCCAGCTCGGCATCCTGCAGGCGGTGCGCGAGAGCGTGCGTGTCTTCAAGGATCACCTGACCAAGGTGTCGAGCAACGAGTACGACGAGAACCTCGTCAACGCCGACAAGATGTTCCGCAACGACGAGTTCAAGTTGATGTTCCCGTCGGCGGAGTCGCGCTACCGCGAGGGCATCGGCCATCTGCGTGCCTATATCGACGGCTTGAAGGGCGAGCCCCGCCGGTCGCGGCCGCTCAACAAGCGCAATGTCGAGGCGATGCGGATCTTCCAGGCGTGGACCGATCTACTCGGCGGAGCGCACGCCAACCTCTACAGCGACCATGCGGATTGGCTGGCGACCGACGATTATTTTTATCACGCCCAGGGGATGGCTCATGCGATCTACAACCTGGTGCTGGCGGTGCGGCGCGAGTACGCCGAGGAGATCCAGGCGCGCCCGGCGCTGCAGGAGTTGGTCGGCGAGGTGATCGCGCCGCTGGAAGCGGCGGCGCAGTTGAAGCCGTTGATCGTGCTCGACGGCAGCCGTGCCGGCTTGTTCGCCAATCACCGCCGCAACCTCGACGCCTTCATCAACGAGGCGCGGCAGAAGATGTACTCGATCCGCGAGGAGTTGGAGAAGTAGCCCCGCGTGTAGCTGCCGTCGGAAGACGGCGGCAGGGTGAGCCGGGCCGCCGCGCTCGACCGAGCGCAGCTACACGGATGCGCTAGCTTCGCGATAGCGGCGGACCTTGCGCGTGCTGCCGTCGGAAGACGGCGGCAGGGTGAGCCGGCCGCCGCGCTCTGCCGAGCGCAGCTACACGGATGCGCTACCTGGCTTTGCTGAGGTGATCGACGGCGAACAGGAGTTGGCGAGGGCTGAACGGCTTGACCATGACGTGCTCCATTGCCTTGCGGCGCATCAGCACCTCTTCCGTCGGCCGGTCGCGGGTGAAGATCACCGGCACGCCGGCCGCGGTGGCGGCTCGGCGGAACTCGTTGGCGACATGCTCGGCGGTGGCTTCGGAGGGCATCTGGAGGATGGCCCCGTAGAAGTCATCGCTGCCGAAGCGTTGGATCGCATCGACCGAAACTCCGGTGTCGACCACTTCGTACTCGCCGCGCTCGAGCACCTGGCGGGCGATGGCGCGGCTGTCGCCGTCGGGATCGAAGAGCAGGATGCGGCGTTTGCGCGGCTGGACCTTGTGCAGCCAGCGGCCGAGCAATCCGCTTTGTTTGGGATCTTCTTGCGTCGTGCCGATCTCTTGTAGGAGCTCCGCCGACTGAAGCAGCTCGGCAGCGTCGCGCGCTCCCAAGGTGGTGCGCTGCGCCGCGCTGCGGCGCAGCTCGGCGAGGGCCGTCGATACCGCAGACTCGTTATTGCGCACGGCGTCGGAGCGGGCGAGATCGATGGTGGTATCGGAAAGCCGTTGCAGGGTGTAGCTGCACTCGATCGCCTTGACCATCGACGGCTGCGCGTCGGCGAGCTGCTTGGCGTCGGCTTTGAGTAAAGCGAGATAGCCGAGGATGACGTGCAGCGGGCGGCGTAGCTCGCAAGCGAGCCCTTCGAGGAGATCGCTGCAGAAGTTGGCGGCGCGCTGGCGCTCGACGGCGTAGCGCAAGCTGCGCACCAAGGTCGGTCCGTCGAGGCGGCCCTTGACGAGATAATCCTGAGCGCCGCGCTCGAGCGCTCCCATCGCCAGCGCTTCGTCGTCGGTGCCGGTAACTACCACGATCGGCAAAGCCGGCGCCGCATAATGGACCTCCGCGACGGCCTCGAGGCCGAGAGCATCGGGCAAGCCGAGGTCGAGCAGCACCGCGTCGAAGTGGCGCTCGCCGATGCGCTGCACCGCTTCGCTGACGGCGATCGCCTGATGCAAGGTGGTGCGCAGACTGCGCGCTTCCGAAAGATGCTCGGCGACGAGACGGGCGTCGCCGCGGTTGTCTTCGACCAGGAGGACGTCGAGGTGCGACTGGGGGCTCGACGGCAGCGCGTACGCCTGCGGGTCCTGGCGCGCTACTTTGTGCATCACGTTGATCAGCGCGGCGGCGTTGAGCTCGCGCAAATGCGGATTGAAGACACCCCCCTCGCTCTGCGCCGTCTCGAGGGCCGCGTCGCGAAACGAGACCAGCTCGAAGGCGACGTCGGTGACTCGCGCCAGCATCTTGCCGTTGCCGTTGAAGGAGACACCGTGGATCTGGCCGAGCTGGTCGACCGATTGGCGCAGCTCGTCGAGCGGGCCCTGCAGATTGAGCGCGAAGCCGGCGATCAGCTCGACTCGTTGGCTCAGGGTACGATGGCGGCCGAGCACGTAGCGGATGGCGCGAACCAGACCATCGGGCGAGATCTCTCCTTTGACCAGGTAATCTTGCGCTCCCGCTTGGATCGCCTTGAGAGCGAACTCTTCATCGTCGTTGCCGGTCAGCACCAGGATCGGGGCGCGGCTGGCGGCGCGCTCGATCTGGCTGACCGCGTCGAGGCCGCCGCCGTCGGGTAGGCCGAGGTCGAGCATGATCAAATCGAACGGCCGCGCTTGCAGCTTTTCGATGGCGTCGGCGAGCGAGTCGGTGTGGATCACCGCTATGCCGATGCCGCCGCCGTCGATCAGCGACTCGCGCACCAGCCGCGCATCGCCGGGATTGTCCTCGACCAGTAAAATGTTGAGAGGCCGATCGTTCATTGTGGGATTCTCGCTAAGTGTAACCAGAAGTGCATCAAGGAATGCAGTAACTGGACGCACGCTTCGTAATCTTGGGCTTTGGTGACGTAACAATTCGCGTACCCCTGGTACGCGTGGCGAATGTCGCCCGGCGAAGCCGAGCTGGTCATGACGATGACGGGGATGCTGCGCAGGTGTTCGTCGGCTTTGATCGCTCGCAAGGTTTGTTGGCCGCCCAATCCGGGCAGATTCAGGTCGAGCAGGATCAGATGGGGAGCCGTGTGTTCTTCGTAGGGAGATCGTCGCTGTAGGAACGCAAGCGCTTGCAGCCCGTCGTTGACGACGTGCAGGCGAATCGGCTCGGGGACTTCGCGCAGCGCTTCGCGCACCAAGCGCACATCGCCGGCGTTGTCCTCGACCAGCAGCACGTCGAAAGCTTCGCCTGAATTCATTGGCAGGTTGCCACCGGTCGGCTTGCAGATTCCGCCATCGCCTGGGATTGGGGCACAGTGAAATAGAACGTAGTGCCCTGCCCGGGTGTCGAATCGACCCAGATGCGACCACCATGGCGGTCGACGATCTTCTTACAGACGGCGAGACCGATGCCGGTGCCGGGGTACTCGTCGCGTTGATGCAGCCGCTGGAAGATCAAGAAGATCTTGGCGAAGAACTGCGGGGCGATGCCGATGCCGTTGTCGCGCACCGAGAACAGCCAGCCGTCGTCGGCGCAATCGTCGGCGCTCAGCCCCGCAATCGCAGCAGTGTCACTGCGTAGCTGCGCCAGCGGCTGAGCTTTGACCTCGATCACGGGCGCCGCGCTGCCGCGGAATTTGATCGCGTTGGCGATCAGGTTCTGAAAGAGCTGCCCCAGTTGGCGCTCGTCGGCGGGGATGGTGGGCAGATCTCCCAGCTGCACCTGCGCGCCGCTGTCTTCGATGGCGATGCGCAGGTTGAGCAGAGTGGTTTCGAGCAGCTTGCGGCAATCGGTGGCGGCAAAGGGCTTGCCGCGCGAGCCGACGCGCGAATAGGCGAGCAAGTCGTCGATCAATACCCGCATCCGTTCGGCGCCCTCGACGGCGAAGCTGATGAACTCGTCGGCGTCGGCACCGAGCTTGCCTTGGTAGCGGCGCGACAGCAGCTGCATGTAGCTGTTGACCATGCGCAGCGGCTCTTTGAGATCATGCGAGGCGACGTAGGCGAACTGCTCGAGCTCTTCGTTCGACCGCGCCAGCTCGGCGGCTTTGACGGCGAGCTGGGACTCCGCCCGCCGGGCGCGGTGCATCGCCTGGCGCAGGGCTTCCTTCTGGCGGAAGAGCTCGATGAAAGCCGCGACCTTGGCGCGGACTACATCTACGGAGATCGGTTTGAACAGGTAGTCGATGGCGCCGAGCGAGTAGCCACGTTTGACGTTGCCGTGGTCTTTATGGATGGCGGTGACGAAAATGATCGGGATGGCGTT
>DASPMH010000288.1:0-3058 GCA_035627175.1 Terriglobales bacterium
GGCCTGGCGCGAATGCTTGGCGGCGGCGGCGCGATTACAGACGACACGGTAGCGCCACATCGGATCGACCGCCGAGATCGGCAGGTCGACCATCATCCCGGCGATGAAGTTGCCGCAAGTCAGGCCTTCTCCGGCAGAGCGACGGTTGACCGGCACCAAGGCGCGCAAATCTTTCGGCCAGCGCACCCCGCGCTGCTCGATCAGGAAGCGGCGCAAGCCACCGGTGACGATCGCCAGCACGACGTCGTTGACGGTGCCGCCGAGGCGATTCTTGATCGCCTTGATCTGGTCGAGCTCCATCTCGAGCCAGTCGAAGCGGCGGCCGGCGCTGTTGCTGCCGTTGATCGCCGACGCAGCCGCCGGGGCACTGCCGGCGCGCAACACTTCGCTCAGATCGGCAGCGGCATCGACGGCGCGCAACAACGTCTGCCGCGGCTGGCGCACCATTTCGCGCACGGCACCGGCCACGCCGGCGAGCGAAGACCATATCTCGCCCGCCTCCCAGCGCAGCAGCTCGCGGTTGAGATCGCGTGGCTCGGTCGCGAGCGCGGGCCGCGGCCGGCGGCGCGGTACGGCGCGCAACCGCCGCGCCTCGGCTTCCTCCTCCGCGGCGTGCTGCACGATGTCGAGCAAGACCTCGAGCACATGGGCGCCGCGGACGCCATCGACCAGACAATGATGCGCCTTGGCGAGGACGCCGGTGCGTCCGCCGCGCAGCCCCTCAATGATATGCAGCTCCCACAGCGGCTTGGCCGGATGGAGCGGTTGGGCGAGCAATTCGCCGCAGAGCACTTTCAGGGCGGTGTCGGTACGCGGGGTCGGTAACGCCACATGGCGGACATGAAAGGCAATATCGAAATTGTCTTCGACCCACACCGGGATCTTGCGTAATGGTGTGTAAGCGATGCGCTTACGGTAACGGGGCAATGATTCCAAGCGCGCCGAGACGTGCTGGCGCAAGCGATCGATGTCGACTCCCCCGCGGCGCTCCGGCAGACCCTTCTCCAGAACCAACAGTATGCCGACGTGCATCGCCGTCGTCGGCTTCTCACACATCAAAAACAGTTGATCCTGCGCAGACAGAGGCTCCACCGTGTTGCCGCTCTCGTCGATTGCCGACAGCGGTACGATCTCACTCGAGCTCGGCATCGAACGCGACATCATGACCCTCCCTCGGAACTTGTTTTCTCGTCGCCAGACCGCCGCCTTCTCCGGCACCGCGTCTCCACCGCGCTGTCGTGAGCCCGAACATTCCGATTTAGTCTGGATGCGAGTTGCTCGCGGAAACAGCAAAATCCAGGCAAGACGCAGCAGCTCCGCCGTATCTAAGGGATTAAAAATTTACACCCTGTCGAAATTACTCGGCAGGAAAAGATTGCAGCAAGGCTTGGAGGCTGAGGACTCGAGCTGCTCGCATCACCTTGAGCCTCCAAGCCTCCTCCGCCTTCCCTCCCCCGGCCGCATTCGCTATAAGCCGCGCCGCGGCGACGAGCCGTTGCAGTGCAAATGCTGGCGTAGCTCAGATGGCAGAGCAGCTGATTCGTAATCAGCAGGTCAGCGGTTCGATTCCGCTCGCCAGCTTCTTCCCCCGGCGCCTCGTCGCCGCTCGATGCGAGAGGAGCGCCGAATGCCCAAGTCCCGTGCCGGTGCCAACGCTGCAAGCAGCAAGCCGCGCCGAGCAGCGGCGGCGGCTCGCAAAAAGCACCCTACCCCGGCACTGACCGTCTCCGGCTCATTTCCCATCATCGCCATCGGCGCTTCCGCCGGCGGGCTCGAGGCGCTGCAAACCTTTCTCAAGCACGTGCCGGAGCAGTCCGGCTTGGCGTTCGTCGTGGTGCAGCACCTCAGTCCGAGCCACAAGGGTTTCCTGGTCGAGCTGCTCCAGCGCTCAACCCCAATGCCAGTGCTTCAGGTCAGCGATGGCATGCCGGTTCGACCCGACCACGTCTTTTTGATCCCACCGAACAAAGACATGACCATCGCCGATGGCGTACTGCACCTGCAGCCTCAGACGAGCGTCAGCGGGCTGCGCTTGCCGATCGATTTCTTCTTCCGCTCGCTCGCCGCCGATCAGCAGGAACGCTGTGTCGGCGTGCTGCTCTCGGGCATGGGCTCGGACGGTACGCTCGGCATGGCCGCGATCAAGGAGAAGCTCGGCGCGACCTTCGTCCAGTCGCCGGCCAAGTTCGATGGCATGCCCCGTAGCGCCGTCGACGCCGGCGTCGCTGATGTCGCCGCCCCGGCCGATGAGCTACCCGACAAGATTATCGCCTACATCCGCCACACCCCGCCGAACCGGGGAGAAGAGCCGGCGATAGAGGAAACCGCCGAGCGCGCCCTGGAAAAAATCTATGTGCTGCTTCGCAATCAGACCGGCAGCGACTTCTCCTCTTACAAGAAGAACACCATCTACCGCCGCATCGAACGGCGCATGGGCCTGCACCAGATCACCAGCATCTCGAATTACGTCAGCTACCTGCGTGAGAACCCACGCGAGACCGACCTCCTCCTCAAGGAGCTGCTGATCGGTGTGACGACATTCTTCCGCGATCCCGCCGCCTGGCAGGTACTCGCCAACGATGTCCTGCCGCAGCTGCTGCGCGAGCGGCAAGGCGCACTGCGCGCCTGGGTGCCGGGATGCTCGACCGGCGAGGAGGCCTATTCGCTGGCGATCGTCTTCAAAGAAGCCGCCGAGCAGCTGAGCCCGCCGCGCAATGTCAGATTGCAGATCTTTGCCACCGACCTCGACAAAGACGCGATCGAGAAGGCGCGCCTCGGGCTCTATCCGCCCAATATCGCCGTCGACGTCTCGCCCGAGCGCTTGGCGCGGTTCTTCCACAAGACCGACTACGGCTTTCGCATCGGCAAAGAGATCCGCGAGATGGTCATGTTCGCGCCGCAGAACCTGGTGATGGATCCGCCCTTCACCAAGCTCGACCTGCTCACCTGCCGCAATCTGCTGATCTATTTGTCCGCCGAAGTTCAAAAGCGGCTGATGCCGCTGTTCCACTACAGCCTCAACCCCGACGGCATCCTCTTTCTCGGCAGCGCCGAGACC
>DASPMH010000289.1:0-3420 GCA_035627175.1 Terriglobales bacterium
GTCGGCTGAATGACGATGTCGACCACCTTGGCCGGCACGCGAATCTCGAAGCCCGGCTCGACCGCCAGCGGGCTGCTCGGTCCGGCGACGTCGATGCTCTCGCCGGCGACGTCACAGCGCACGCCGAAGTACTCGTTGGGCGTGATCGACAAGCCACCGCGATAGACCAGCGCCGAGCCGGGCACGCGGCTGGTGCTGCACAGCAGACCGGCATCCTTGCCGCAACGCGGCGGATCACCCGGGGCATCGGTGATGGCAAAAGTAGTGCGGTAGTCGTCGGCAAAGAAGCGGTAGCCGAACATGCCGCGCAGCTCGAGCGGGTTCCCGGGAATGTGCAGCGCTGCGCTGGCGAAGGGGAGAAAACCCCATTCGCCGTAGCCGAGGTGTTTGGACTCGCTACCGGTCGGCGCGATCAGCGTCATACCCGCCGCGGCGTCGAAGCCGTCGAGCTGGATCGGCACGACCTTGCCGTAGATCTGCAGATCGCCCAAGCCGTGGCGATCCTCATGGCCGCCACCGTGCACCAGGTTGCGGATGTAGGGCAGCATCAAGCCGGTCTCGACTTGGCCGCGACCGTAGGCGGCGCGAATTCCACTGATGAACTGATCGACGTCGGTTGCGTCCGGCAACTCGCGAGACTGATACGAAGACACCGGACCGATGTAGTAGCTGTCGGCGATCTTGGGGTCGGTCTCGAAGCTGCCGCCGGTGCCGAAATCGCCACTCTCGGGAAAGCCGCCACCGAGACGAAAGCCGGCGAAGGTTCGCATTGCCGGACCGGTGCTCTGCGCCGCAACCGCTTGCGCCAATAGCAGCGCCGCCGCAGCCACGATGATCACCTTCCTCATGCCCAATCCTCCTTGATTCAATCCAACGGGCTGTAGCGCCGGCTCTCCGAGCCGGCTGATCAATCCCAGTAAACGCTGCGGGTGAACACCAACGAGGTCAAAATGCCCCAGTCCGGCGCGGCCTTGTTGAGACCGATCATCCCGGTCGGCCGCAAGATCATGTCGACCTCAGGAAAGAGGAAGCGGATGTCGATGCCGGGCTCGAAGCGCCAGGGCGCGCTCGGACCGGGACGATCGTAGCGCTCGCCGATCAGCTCGGCGCGTACGCCGAGGTAATAATTCGGGGTGAAGAACAGGCCGACGCCGTAGAGCGGCCCCTCGGCGGCGACGTCGTTGGTATCGCGATAGGTGTGGTAGCCGGCATGACCGCGCAACTGAAACCATTGGTGTTGCAGCGATGCCGTGACGAACGGCTGAAAGCCGAGCTCGCCGGCGCCGAGGCCCTTGTCGGAATCGCCGGTCGGCGCCGACAACAGCACGCCTCCGCCGAGATTGAAGAAGCTCGTTTGGATCGGCACGACCTTGGCATAGAAGGCGGCGTCGCCGATGCCCTTTTCCTTTTCGCCGCGGATGTCGTCGGCACCCTCGACGGCGACGTCGCTCCCCTCGATCCAGTACACCGGCACGGTCAGACCCATCTCGAGGAACTTCCAACCGGCGGCGAGACGCACCGCCGCAATGCCGATGTCGTCGACGTCGGCGATGCGAGTGGTATCGCTGTCGGTGATCGGGTCGACAGCGGTCGAGGCGACCGTGCCGCCGCTGACATATCCGCCGATGCCCTCGAGCCAGGCGCCGTCGACCACCTCGGCATCCTGAGCGAATCGCTCGACGCTGCGAGGTCGCCAATCGGGCTCCAGCGCCGAGACCGCGGCCGCTGAACAGACCAACCACACCGCCATCAAGCCGCATACCAATCGCTGCATCCGCTTCACCTCCTGTGAGCTCGGCTCGCGCCAGGTTCGCGATATCGGCGCTAGATACCGGCATCAGTCCGAGGACACAACCAAGCCCGGAAAGGAGGGGGGCTGCCCCCGACGGTGTGTCCGCGGGGCTACAGCAGCTCGATGCGCAGAGTGTTGTTGCGCCGCTTCAGGCGCCGGCGCAGTTCCTCGACGGCGACGCAGGCGCCGCCGACGCGGTAGGGGTTGGCTTCGCGAGTGAAGGGGAGGGCAGCACCGTTGAGCTCGATCACTACCGGCCCGCAGCCACGGCTGCCGCTGCGATAGACCAATCGTACTTCGCAATCCTCGAGCCTGGTGCTCGCCTCGAGGCCATCGAGCTCCGTCGGCAGCACCGGATCGATGGTCAATTGCGAATGGCCGCGGCGCAGCCCTAGGAAACACTGTACGATCAGGCGAACGGCGATGCCGGCGCCGCTCGAATAGATTCGCCAGCCGCCTTCGAGAGCGACGGCGCCGCGCTTGACTCGTTCGTATTCCGCTTCGGCCTGGTAGCGGTCGGCGAAGTCGGCGTCAGAGCTGGAGTAGTAGCAGTTGGCCTGGCGTCGCCGGGCGCTCGCCACCAACTCTTCGATGCCGATCGGGTTGGCGAGTTGCAGCGCCCGCCAGAAAGCGCCGGCATCGCCGTAGTGCGCCATCGCCTCGGCGTAACGGAGGTTGGCGTGCATGTACATGATGCCGATCTCGCGGCCGAAGAAGGAGCTGCTCTCGGCCCGCTGGAAGGTCTTCTGCGGACCGCCGCGATAGGGGAACGGCCGATCGAACAGCCGCGCGCCATCGGGAGCGAGCAGATGTTCGGCGATCGCTCGAGCATGGCGATACGCCTGCTCGGGAGTGAACAGCTCACTCAGAATGCCATAGCTCATCGCCAGCAGGCTGTAGTGAATGCCGGTGCTCGAATCGCGCGGATGAAGCAGGTACTCGGGCTCGCCATCGCCCGGAAAATGCGCGTAGGCGGCGACCGTACCGTCCGGCAGCAGATAGCGCTGATAATCTCGCCGTATCGCCGCCGCGGCTGTCTCCAGTTGTGCTGCTGCGCGGTCGCGACCGCTGTGACGCAACGCCTGCGCTAGGCGGTTCGAGGTCTGATAGTGCAAGGCGACGGTCCAGGCGCTGCAGAGACTTTCCGACATCGCCGGATCGACCGGTTGCAGCGAGTCGTTCCAGTCGCCCCGGCCGTAGGCCGCCAGCGCGGTATGCGGGATGAGGCGTTGCTCGATGGCGGCGAGAGCACGTTCGACGTGGCGCCAGATCGTCGCGGGCTCGCCCCGGTCCTTGCCGCGTCGGTCGAAGAACGGGATTACCTCGTCGAGCAGCGCGGCATCGTCGGAAGCGAGCAGATACTCGGCGAGCGCCAGCAACGGCCAGAAGATGATGTCGCCATGGGAATCGCCCGGGCGGATGTTGCGCTCGCGGTCGAAGAACATGAACCACTGCGGCCAGTCACCGTCCGGGTTCTGCTGTTCGAACACCGACTGCAGCAGCTGCCGGATCGGCTGCCACTCGCCGATCGCAAGCAGCAGCTCGAGCGGGCCCTGGCAGACGTCACGGGTGCCCCAGCCGCCACCGGAATATTGTTCGAGCCCGCGCGGCGCGAGATAGTGAATCAT
>DASPMH010000290.1:0-16782 GCA_035627175.1 Terriglobales bacterium
GGCGGCGACTTACTCAGGTCGAGCAACAACATGAAGTCGACGGTCTGTGGATCCTTGCCGATCTTGATGTTCTTCGCCTCGACGTGACCGAAGTAGTTGGTGCTCGCCACCTTGCGAGTGATGACATCGACGGCGTCGAAGGAATCACTGGTCGCTTTGAGACGAATCTGACCGGTGTCCATCGTCAACTCGTCCACTTCGATCTTCGAAGTCGGCGGCAAGGCCTGCGACACCGCCCGCAGCGCGTCGATCGCCGTCGCCCCGTCTACGGGAACGACGCCGGCGAGCATGTCGAGCCGCTTCTGCTCGGCATCGATCAGGGTCTGCAGCTGGGTCACCGGATCCGAGCTCGGGGCGACATCGGGCAGAGTCGCCTTGAAGGCGGTACGAACGGCATTGTCGAGCACTGCCAAGCGGGCGGCGCGGCTCTGATACTCGACATAGGTGTGGCCGATCACCAGCACGATCACGAGGCAAGCCAGCATCAGCGTGCGCCGCAGAGCGCTGCGGGTTTCCTCGCCGGCACGGTGATAGGCGTACTCGCCGCGGCGGAAGTTGACGCCCATCACTTCGTTAGGAACGACCTCTCGCAAGGCGAGTCCGATCGGCGTGATGAAGCCCTCGGCGTTGGCGCGCAGCTCTTGGGGCACCGGCTTGAGGCCGCTGCCGTCGAGCTTGCGCATGTTGAGGCCGAGCGGCTCACCACCGTACTGCCGCAGCTGCTCGACCAGCACCCCCTCGCCGCAGACGATGCACGGTGTCCCTGCGGCTAGCGGCTCGTCGACCAGCGCCATCAAGGTCCAACGCACATCGGCGAGCAGCACTCGAAAACGTTCGGCCTCGCCCGCGGGCTTGCCGTTGGCGGCGGTGGCATTCTCGACGTCTTCACTGTGGGGCGCCGGAGGGGTCACTGTGCGCAAACCGACCAACTCACGCTCGCGGAAGACGCCGATAGTCAGCCGCTCCTCGTTGCCGCCGACGTAGACGAAAGTCGGCGGCAGGTCCTTTTCGAGCAGGTGCAGGACGTTGAGGTTCACCAAGGGCCCGACGTCGACGATCTTGGGATCGACGCCCGCGTCGGCGAGCAGCTGCAGATGCGCCGCCAGATCGCTGTGACGAACCAGGGCCGCGAGCACCTTGCTGCCCTCTTTGGTGCGCCGCAAGACGTGATAGTCGACGACCACTTCGTCCAGTCCGAAGGGCACCTGGACCTCGAGCTCGAAGGGAACGGTTTGGTCCAGCCGGCGGCGATCGCGGAATGGCAAGAAGAAAGTCCGCCAGGAAACCAGATCGCCGGGCAGTGCCGTCAGCACCGCGGTCGCGCCGAGCAAGCCATTGGCGGTCAGGAAGCGCTTGAGCTGGTCGCTACGCGGGGTACCGTCGGGATTGACCACCGCCCGGTGGAAGCCGACGATCTTGTAGTCGCGGAAGCTGGCGTCGACCAGTGCGGCTTTGAATTCCTGTGCGCCAATTTCGAGCGCGAGTACGCGTTGCGGCATTCGAGACTTTCAGATTCCGGCTCAAAAAGAAGCGCGGGTATCATCCTCCGGGTCGGGTTGCTCGCCACTGCCGTCGGACGATTCCTCAAAGAGGACCGCGCCGCCTTCCTTTTGCCAATCCAAACGGGTCAAAGTCCAGGGCGGCGCTCCGGAATTGCCGCCACGCGGACGAGGCGCACCGGTGCCGCGGCGAACCACCACCGAGGCCGTACGAGCTAATCCACCCTCGCCGGTGAGGGGATCGGCATTGACCACGGCACTGGCGATCACCCGATACCAGCTCGAGGTCACGCCCAGCATTCGATTGACCGCAGCACGTTGGTTGCCCTCCAAGCCTTGAGTCGCGCTGTTGATGTCCGCCATTTGCAATGGTGCGGTCTCGCGCTGAAAGACCAGGCTATCGACGGCGCCGGCATCGCCGAGCACGGCTTCGAGCACCTCGCGCGGCGCGGTGTTGACATTGACCCGGGCGCTGGCCGTCAGGAACGGCAGGGCGGTGGCGAATTTGCGCAAGCGGTGCAGCACGCGCGGATCGAGCCCGAGGACGACGTTGGCGTCATCGAGGGAGGGAAAGTTGCGCTGGTTGAGCATCGCCTGAATTTGAGACGCGCGCTGGGTTTGCTGGTTCACCGATTGGTCGACGTTCGAGCCGTCTTCCGCAGGGTCGACGCCGATGAATTCCTGCAACACCTGATTCCAGTATTCGGCGAGGCGATCCGCCGCATTGGGATCCGCATCGACACCCTCCAAAAGAGTGCGGAAAGCAGCTTGCAAATACTCGTACTGGAGCACGCGATCGCCGTGAGTACCCTGCTGCTTCTGTTTGTATTCTGTCAGGTTGGGGCGCGTCAGATTGATGTTGAACTTGCCGCCTTCGTCGATGATGTGGATTCGCAGGCGCAACTTATCGGGTAGCTCCAGCAGGGACTCGTCGACACGGCACCAGGTCGGCCCCGCTTCCGGGCACCATTCCTCCAAAAACGAGTCGAACTGTGGATCGACGTCGTACAGCAATACCGCCTCGCCCATGTTCAGCCCCGAGCGCGCCAGCAGGCTTGCTTGCAGTCCGTTGACCGAGTTGCGCGCCAGGTGCGAGTACACCTGGGTCGAGAAGGCGAACTGCAGCGTTGCGATCGTCAGCAGCGACAGCACCAGCAGGACCGTAACGAGGGCGATACCTCGCTGATTGCCGGCGCTGCTCACAGCGCCCCCGGCGTCGGCATCAGGTTGCCGAGAGGGAGATCGGCTACGGTCGAGAATTCGTGGGTGGCACCGGTGTCATCGTAGAGGAACAACGAAATCTGTACCGCCGCCGGCAGACCGACCGGGCTCTCGCCCGGTTGGATGGCAGTAGTGTCCCAGGTGTCGACGAACTCGCTGCTGATCGGATCGGCATAGGCGAACTTCAACCCGGCGACGCGGTCGGTCAGGTATCGCGCCGTAGGAATGCTCTCCATCTGGCCCGCGGCACCGCCGTCTTGCTCCATACCTGGTTCTTCGGAGCCGATCTCAGCGCTGCCTTCGCTCAAGCCCGCAGGAACGAAAAACTCTTCATGACGGCGCAGGGCAAAGACTCCAGGCTGTCCCTCGAGCGGATCGAGCGAGTACTCGACCAAGGCCCGGCCACCGTAGCGTTGCGCCGCGCTGTGCATGCGCCGGACGGTGACGAAGAAGCGGATGACGTCTTGTGGCCGGCTGCCGCTGCCGTGCTCGCCGACAAAGGCGATGTCGGAGCTGGCCAGCGGCGGCAACGCTCCTTCGAGCTCGTCGGCCATGCGCAGCACCAGCTCACGACCGGAAGCGTAGAGGTCGGCGCGCGCCTCGGCGTGATTGCCGGCGACCAGCGTGCTCGCCACGACGCCGTACATCGAGCTCGAAATGATCGCGAAGATGGTGACCGCGATCAAAACCTCGAGCAATGTAAAGCCGCGTTGACCCAAGCTACACCTGCCCTCTTATGAAGTAGATCACCTCGCAGGCGCGCGGGGCGCGATCGTCGAAGATCACCCGAACCACGGCGCGGCGCACCTCTTCGAGCTCGGTCTCGGAAATCTCGATCTCGTAACGAAAACCCGGCGTATCGAAGCTGCCGGAGGAGCTGCTCAAAGCATCGAGCCCCTTGGTATTGGCGATGAACTGCAGCTGACTGACCGAATCGCGCGCGAGCAGAGTTGCCAAGCTGAGCTGCTGATTGAAGACGGTGTGGCGGATGTTGCTGCCGTGCAGACCGAGCAATGCGGTAAAGCCGACGCCGATGATGGTGACGGCGATCAGGATCTCCAGCAGCGTAAAGCCACGCTGGTTCGACCGCCGCGGCCGCACCGTGGCAGCGCCGAGGCTCGGCTCAGTTGTAGGGGATCTCATGATAACCAGGATTCATCATCAATCGGTTGTTCATCGGGTCGACGAACAGCGTCATCGCGGTGCGCTCGGTCGCCAGATGAATCACCGTCGGGTCGACGGTACCGTCGGGATAGAATTCGGTATAGACCTCGCCCTGATTCACCCGCACGTCGTGCATCGGCAGCGCCACATCGCGGATCTCGATCAGCTCGGGAAGCTGCGTCCGTCGCGCCAGCGAGCCGAGCTCGGTGACCAGATTATCGAGGTTGGCGCGCCGGTCGCTGGTGGTGATCCAGTAGCGCTCGCCGTCGAGGTCGTAATTCAACCGGTACGTCGCTTCGTGCAAAATCGCCTCGCTGCGCAGCAGCCGGAAAGTCATGATCAGACGCTTGGCGTGAGACTCGAGCTCCTGCTGGGAACGATCGCGAAAGCGGGGGATCATCAACCCGACGGTCACGGCCAGAATCACCAGCACCAGCATCAGCTCGAGCAGCGTGAAGCCCGCTGCGCCAGCCAGACGCGAGCGCGACGCGAGCGGGCTCATCGGTGAACGGCGTATGACACAGAGGCGGGTTATAGGTCCTCGCTCGAGATGTCGGCGTTCTTGCCGTCGCCGCCATCGCTGCCGTCGGCGCCGTAGGATTTGACCACGTATCCTTGGCCGTCGCTGTTGTAGACGTACGGATTCCCCCAGGGATCGATCGGCTGCTTCGGCAAGTAACCTTCCGGATTGACCTGGCTGCCGCCGACCAGCGCGTTGATGCCGTCGCCGCCGCTCGGGTAGCGGCCGGTATCGAGCTTGAACAGCTGCAGCGCCTGTTCGATGGCGCGGATGTCGGTGCCTGCTTTGACCCGGCGCGCGTCATCGGTCCGGCCCATGATCTGGGGCGCCACCATCGTGACCAGCAGCCCCAAGATGAACACCACGACCATGATTTCGATCAAGGTGAAGCCGGCTTCGCTCCGCATCCGCCGGACGGCGCTCCTCTGCAATCGCTTCATGGCAAACCTCCTAATTGAGAATGAAAAGTAACACTCGCGCCGGAGAGCCTCAACGAACCAGTTCGTTGAGCTGAAAGATCGGCACGAGAATAGCCAAAACTATGAAGAGCACGACTCCGCCCATGAACAGGATCATCAGCGGTTCCATGACGCTGGTCAGCGAAACGATCGAAGAATCGACCTCGTTGTCATAGGCATCGGCGGCTTTGGCCAGCATCGCCTCGAGCTCGCCGCTGCGCTCGCCGACGGCGATCATGTGGATCAGCATCGACGGGAAAAGGCCGCTGCGCTGCAGCGGCGGGGCGATGCTCTGGCCTTCGCGAATCGCTTCGCGGGCATCCTCGATCGCCTTGGCGAGGACCGTGTTGTTGACGACGTTCTTGACGATATCGAGCGACAGCAGCAGGGTGATGCCGCTGTTCAACAGCGTCGACAGGGTGCGGGCGAAGCGCGCCAGCGCAACCTTCTTCAACAGAGTTCCGGCGTAGGGAATCGCCAGCAGATAACGATCGAAGCGCATCTGCCCGGCGGGCGTGCGCGTGCTCAAGCGAATCGCCATGACAATGGCGCCGATGCCGAACAGCACCACCCACCAGTACTCCCGCAGAAAGCCACTAACGGCGAGCAACACCACCGTCATCCACGGCAAAGTCTGCGAAGTGTTCTCGAACATCTTGGTGACCTGCGGCACGACGAAAGACAGCAGGAAGAACAAGATGCCGCCGCTGACCATCGCCATCAGCACCGGATAGGTCAGCGCCGACTGCACCTTATTGCGCAGCTTGGCGTAATCTTCGGTATAGTCGGCGAGCCGCTGCAGGACGATGTCGAGGGCGCCGCTCGCTTCGCCGGCGCGGACCATATTGACGTAGAGATCATTGAAGATGCGAGGATGCGCCTTGAGCGCATCGGCGAGCGAGACGCCCTCGGTGACCTGTTCGCGAACCTGGGAGAAGACGCGCTTGATACGCGCTTGATCGATCTGCTCGATCAAGGCGGAGAGGCAATCGACCAGCGGCAGTCCGGCGCCGACCAGCGTCGACAACTGCCGAGTCATCAGCGCCAGCTGCGCCGGCGCAATCCGCTCGAAGTAACGCGACAGGTTGACGCTGCCGCTGGCGGCGCCTGCCTTGGCCACGCCGCCGGCGCGGCGCGCCTCCTGTTCGGCGAGATCGGTGGGAAAGACGCCGGTGCGGCGCAGCTTGACCCGCGCGCCCTTGGGACTGTCTGCGTCGATGATGCCGCTTACAGCGCGGCCTTGCTGATTGAGTCCCTTGTAGGCGTATACGGGCATGAGCGCGCCTCTAACGACGAAGATGCATGGGCATTATTCGACGGTTCAGACGAGATCATCCTGGGTGACGCGCAAGACCTCTTCGATGGTGGTGTGACCGGCGAGCACCTTGTCGGCACCGTCCTGGCGAAGGGTATTCATGCCGCGCGCTGTGGCAGCGCGGCGGATGGTGGCAGCGTCGGCGCTCTTCATCACCAAGGTGCGAATCTCGTCGTCGACGACCAGCAGCTCATGGATACCCGAACGGCCGCGGTAACCGGTGCGCTTGCACTCGGCGCAACCCTCGCCGGGCTTGTAGATGGTCTGGCCGAGGATCCGCTGCGGCGCGACCCCGAGCTCTTCGATCTCCTCGCGGCTCGGCGTATACGCCACCCGACAGGTCGGGCAGACGCGCCGCACCAGGCGCTGCGCCATCACCGCCATCACCGACGAAGATACCAAGAACGGCTCGATGCCCATGTCGAGCAGACGGGTCATCGCGCCGAACGAGTCGTTGGTATGCAGGGTCGAGAACACCAAGTGGCCTGTCAGTGCCGCTTGAATGGCGATCTCGGCGGTCTCAGTGTCGCGGATCTCACCGACCATGATCACGTCGGGGTCCTGGCGCAGCACCGAACGCAGACCGCTGGCGAAGGTCAGGTCGATCTTCGAATTGACCTGGATCTGGCCGACGCCATGGAGCTGATACTCTACCGGGTCTTCGATGGTGATGATGTTCTTGTCGACGGTGTTGATCTTCGACAGCGCCGCATAGAGCGTCGTCGTCTTACCGCTGCCGGTCGGGCCGGTGACCAGGATGATGCCGTGGCTCTGCTTGATCAGCCGGTTGACGACCTCGACCTTGTTGCCGCTCAGGCCGAGCTCCTCGAGGTGCAGCACCGTCGTCGAGCGGTCGAGCAGACGCATCACCACCCGCTCGCCGTGCGAAGTCGGCACGGTCGAGACACGGATGTCGACGTCTTTGCCGGCCAGGCGAATGCGGATGCGGCCATCTTGGGGCAGACGCTTCTCGGCGATATTGAGGCCGGCCATGATCTTGACGCGCGAGATGATCACCGGCTGGAAGCGCTTCGGCGGCGAGATGATGTCGTAGAGGATGCCGTCGATCCGAAAGCGCACCAGCAGCTCGCGCTCGAACGACTCGATATGAATGTCGCTGGCGCGATCCTTCACCGCTTGGAACAGCAGTGAGTTGACCAGCCGGATGATCGGCGCCTCATCGTCGGACTCGAGCAGATCGCGGGGCTCGTCGAGATCGGTCGCGAGCAGATCGAGGCGCTCCTGGTCGAGGTCGTCCATCAGCTCGGAAGCCGAACCGGACATCATGTCGTAGGCGCGATTGATGGCGTCGATGATCACCGGCGCCGGCGCGACGAAGGGCCGCACCGGCTTACCGAGCAGCAAGCGCAGATCGTCGATCGCGCCCAAATTGGTGGGATCGCCGGTGGCGACTACCACCGAACCGTTGTCGTGGGCGATCGGCAGCAGCATGCAGCGTTTGGCAAAGTTGATCGGCAGCTCCTTGATCAGCTCGAGCACGTCCGGGCTGTCGGGGAGATCTTCGCGAAAGGGCAGACCGTAATGATCGGCGACCGTGCGGGCCCAGGTTCGGCTGTCGACTGCACCCATCTCCTGCAGCACTTCACCGATCGTCTTGCCGTCGCGCTGGCGCTCGCGCGCCTTCTCGAGGGTCTCCGCGGTGATGGTGCCGTGCTGCACCAGGTATCGTTCGATGGTCTGCAGTTCTGCTGCCATAAATTCAGCTAGCCGGGCTCCAATTGGTCGGCCGTTGCGCCGCCGCATCGGTCGGCTCGCGCCAATGGAGGAAGCTGACCGGGTATTGGCTGACGCGCATGCCGTCGGGGTAGATCGTAAATGCCTCTTCGCGGCTGGAGAATACCTCCAAGCACTGGAAATAGGCATCGAAATTCTCGCTGTCGAAGCGATACCCGGCGCCGGGCTGGAACATACCGGAAAGTGTCGAGCCTGACGCGACGCGCAAGGCGACCAAGCCGTTGCTGCCGAAGAGACTGGTAGGTGGCGTTCCTTCGCTCCACACCGTCGCCAGCACGACGTACTCGCTCGGACCGGTCGCCGCGGCAGAGCTCGCGTCCATGTCGTAGACATCGCCCGGGCCGGGCTCGGGCAGCGGATGCGCCTCGACCAGCGGCACGGCTTCGGCGTAGGCCTGGGCTGCCGCTTCGCCGCGCGCCAGCGGCTCGGTCAGCGATCCTTGCTGCGGCGGCTCGGCGCTCGGTGTCGCCTCAGCCGGCGGCGGATCGAGCGAGGGACGCTCGGTACCCGGCTCAGGCTCAAGACCAGCCTCCCAGCTGGGGTTGTACAGCTCGTCCCAATCCGGAGGACGTTTGCCACGATCCTCGTAAGGCTTCTGGATCAAGCGCTCGCGCTCGCGCAGCGACAGCCGGGTTTGCTCCGGCTCGTTGCGGACGATGTGCGGAGTCAGGAAAACCAGCAGATTCGTTTTGGCCTTACCGACGGAGCTGAATTCGAACAAGTTGCCGATCACCGGAATGTCGCTGAGATACGGGATGCGCACCTCGCTGCGGGTGGCATTGTCGGAAAGCACGCCGCCGATCACGCCGGTGTGGCCGTCCTTGACCACGATGGTGGTCGTCGCCGAGCGGACAGTGGTCGTCGGACCGAGTTGCGGATCGGTCGAGATCACCGCCGACACTTCCTGGAAGATGTCCAAGCGGACGCTGCCGCCTTCGGAGATTTGCGGCACCAGTCGCAGGGTAATACCGACGTCCTGGCGTTCGATGGTCGCGAAGGTATTGGCCAGGTTGACCTCGTTGGTCGACCGGCTGGCGATGAAGGGGACGTTCTGGCCGGCGACGATTTCCGCCTCGGTGTTGTCCATCGTCATCAAAGTCGGGGCGGAGAGGATCTCGGCGTCGTTGCTGCGCTCGAGCGCCCGGAGCAGCGCTTGTTGTGCCGGAATGGTGATGCCGCCGATGGTGATGCTCTGCGCGCTGGTGGCGCCGAGAGCGAGGCCCGACAAGCTTTGGATGCCGGAAATGCCGGTAGCGGCGTTGTTGAGATCGCCACCGAGGTTGGTGCGGCCGAAGCCAGCACCCTTGCCGGCGAGATCGACCGCGCCTTGCAGCTCGATGCCGAGCTCGCGGGTCTTGTCGAGCGAGACCTCGGCGATGATCGCTTCGACGTAGACCTGACGTCGGCGCACGTCGAGCTTCTCGATCACTTCCTTGATGGTTTCGTAATCTTGCGGCGAAGCGATGACGATCAGCGCATTGGTGGCCGGATCGGCAGAGATACCGACCTGCCCTTCGAATTCGCTCTGACCAGGGAGATTGCCTTGGCCGCCGCCGCCACCGCCGCGAGAGCCGAAGCCACCGCCGCCGAAGCTGCTGCCGCCGGTGCCGAACCTGCGATTGGCGCTGCTGCCGAGATTGCCGCGACCGAAGCCGCCTTGGCCGGAGGAGCTCGAGCCGAAGCCACCGCCGATGCCGCTCTGACCGAACGACGAGCTGCCGAAACCGCCGCTGCTGCCGCCGCCGCCGAAGCGCGAGCTCGAACCCGAGCCGCGGCTTCCGAAGCCGCCACGGGTGCCACCGAAACCGCCGCCGCCACCGAACGAGGAGCCCAGGCCGCCGCCGCCCAGGCCACCGCCGCTGAGTCCGCCGCCACCGCCGCCACCGACCAGTCCGCTGAGCACATCGGCAAGCTCGAGAGCGTTGGCGTACTTCAGGTAGTAGACGTGGATGCGGCCGGTGCCGAGCGGAATCGGCACGTCGAGTCGGGCAATCAAGTCTTGGATCCGGCGCATCTCCATCGGGCCGGCCATGATGATCAGCGAATTGATGCGCTCGTCCGGAATGATGCGAAAGGAGCGCTCCGGGGTAACCCCGCCGCTGATGGTGGCGCTGCCGCCGGCGGCAGCCGGCTGCCGCGCCGCGGCGCCGGCGCCGCGCCGCAAGCGCGCGTCGGGGGCGTTGGCCGGACGAGTATTGACTGCGGCGCCGCCGCCGCCGCTGTCCTCGGGCTCCTGCAGCACTTCTTGCAGCAGTGCCGCGAGGTCGCCGGCGAAGGCGTAGCGCAGGCGGACCACTTCGACCTTCTGCTCGAACCCCTCGACATCGAGCTGCGACATGATCTTGGCCAGTCGCTCGGTCTGGGCGGCGGTATCGATGATGATCAGGGTGTTGGTCTTGGTGTACGCCGCCAGCAGACCATCGGGCGAAACCAGCGGCTGGATGATCGACACCATGCTGTTGGCGTCGACGAACTTCAGCGGCATCAATCGGGTGATGTACTCGTCGGTCGCCCGGGGCCCCGCCTGCCCTTGCCCGGGCGGCAAAAACGTCTTGAGGGTCGAGCTCTTGGCTTCGGCGGTCTGCACGATCTTGATCACCTGACCGGCTTGGACGGTGGTGAAGCCTTTGACCTGCAGCACCGACTGGAAGACCAGGTAAGCCTCGTCGACGGTGATCTTGCCGGGCGAGATGATCGTTACTTTGCCGCGGACCTTCTCGTCGACGATGAAGTTGCGGCCGGTGATCTCACTGATGAACTTGACCAGGACCGGCAACTCGACGTCCTGGAAGTCCATGATGATGGTGCGGTCCTGGGCATTTACCGGAGCGGGCGCCTGCGCGATCGTACGAGCGTCGGTCGCGGCCGGAGCGACGGCACCGGCCGGAGCGGCGCCGCCGGGCGGAACGACGCCGGCGGGCGGTGGCGCAGGAACGGCACCGCGCGCATCTGCGCCCGGCGCTACCGCCGGAACATTCGGCGGTGGAGGAGCTGGCGCACCCGGAGGGAGAGGAGCGCCTTGCGGTACCCCAGGCTGGCCGGCTGCGTCCTGCTCTGCCTGGCGCTGGGCGCGGGCGCGCATCGCGCGGCCTAGGCCTCGCCTGCGGCCGCGCGGCGTCGGCTCGCCCATTTGAAGCTCGCTTTGCGCGGCTGGATCCGGTTGTGCCTGCGTCGGAGCACACCACACGACTACCGCCGCGAGCACGCTCCCCGCGAGAAGGCGCTTGAACGCGTCCCGCATACCACCCCTCACTCAGATCACCTGATCGAATACGTCAGGGTCTTTGCTTCCTTGTTGCGCGTGATGTTGACGGTGAACTGACTCTGGCCGCGGAGCTGCTGGAAGAGCGCCATTCCTTTGGCCGGGTCGCTGATTTCGGTGCCGTTGACGCTGTGAATGATGTCGCCGTTGCGTAGGCCGATGCGGTCGAAGATGCTGTTCTGCCGGATTGCGAAGAGGCGGAACCCCGTCGACTCGCCCCCTTGGAAATGCGGCACGGCGCGAATCTGGGTGACCAGCTGATTCATATTGTCGAGCGATGCGTTGACCTCGGCCTGATCGATTTCGAATTGGCCGTCGCCGACCTGCCGGATGCTGCTGTTCTGATCCGCGCCGGCGCCTGCGGCATTGCCATTGGCGCCGCCGCCGGCCGCGCCGGCGCGGCCACCGCCGACGTTGCCGCCGCGCCCTGAGCCGCGGCCGGCGCCCGCGCCACCGGGAACAGAGGCCACTTGCACCCCAGCGCCGCCGCCCGCGACTGCGGTGCCGGGCATCGCCGACGGCTGCTCGAGCTGGAGCACTTCCTCCGCACCGCTGCGATCGAGCACGACCTTATCCCACTCGACGCGCTTGATGGTCGCGGCATTGGCGACCATCTCATTGACCCGGTAGAGCGCCTGGCGCCGCGTGGTCAGATCTTCGATGACGGCGAAGGAGTCCTGCGGCTCGGACTGATGGACGACCACGCCCCACAGCTTCAAGCGTAGCTCGGTCGGCTTGGCTTCGACCGGCGGCGCTTCGACGGGCGGCGGCTTGGCGGGATTGAAAATGTCACGCTGGTGGATCGGAGCGTAGAACGATTCGGGCCGATTCTGCTCGCGCACGATCGGCGGAGGCGGCGGGCGGAGCGCGACGTGGAGAGGGGGCGTCAGCCGGGCAGCGATGGTGCCGCTGACGGTCGCCGCCCCGAAGTAGGCAACCGCGGCCAGCAGAATCAGGTTGACCCAGATCAGGTGACGTTTCGAAATCTTCATGCAGGGCCGCGCCGTTATAACCGCATCGATTCGCGAAATTCAAGGAAAGTACCGGCAAGGGACACGGTAGATTGACAGCTTAGAGGTCGGGACATATTCTCCGCCAGCCAAGACGAAACAGCCGGCAAAAACTTCAAAGCGAATCAGCGCAACAATCGAATGCAACAGAATGTCACCTTGGAAGGCGTGCCCAGCACCCCGAAAGCTCCCGACGATTTCCAGCTCCAGTTGACCGAAGCGGCGGCCAAGATGGTTCGCGCCCTGCTCGAGCGCGAGAAGATGCCCGCCGCCGGTTTGCGCGTATCGGTTTCCGGCGGCGGCTGCTCCGGCATGCAGTACGGTCTGACCTTCGACCCGAACCAACGCGCCGACGACATCGTCCTGCAGCAGCAAGGCGTGCGCATCTTCATCGACCCCGCCAGCTGCCAGTATCTCAACGGCACCACCCTCGACTACGTCCATGCCTTGCACGGCGCCGGTTTCAAGTTTCTGAACCCCAACGCCGAGCGCACCTGCGGTTGCGGCTCTTCCTTCGGCGTCTGAGCCAGCGGCTCGATCGCGGCGCCCGGAAGTCGCGATGAAATACTTCCCAGCCTTTCTCGATCTGCGCGGCCGCGTCTGCCGAGTTTTCGGCGACGGCGAGCTCGCCGCTCACAAGGCGTCGTCGCTGCTCGACAGCGGCGCGCAGGTGTCGATCGTCGCGCGCCATCCAGGACCCGCTCTGCGCGAGCTCGCCAAGCGCCGTAGCGCCGAGCTTATCGAGCGGCCTTTTCGGGCGGGGGATCTAGCCGGCGTCGCTTTGGCAATCGATGCTTCAGAGGACGAAAACCTGCATCCGGTGATCGCCGCCGAGGCGCGTGCCGCCGGCGCCTGGTTGAACGTCGTCGATCGGCCGAGCCTCTGCGATTACATCACTCCGGCAGTGGTGCGTCGCGGCGATCTAACCATAGCGGTATCCACCTCCGGAGCGAGCCCGGCGCTGGCGAGCCGCATCCGTCAGGACTTGGACCGCGTCTATGGGGACGAGTACGGCAAAGCCCTGGAGGTGCTGCGCGCCGTCCGCAGCCGGCTGATGGCCGCCGCGGCGCCGCTCGAGCTGCGCCAGAATGTCTTCAAGAAGCTGGCGGCATCGCCGTTGTGCAGGTATCTACGCGACGGGCGAGTGGACGAAGTCGATCGCCTGCTGGCGGACGTCGTCGGCCCGGAGGTTTCCTTGGCAAGCTTGAACGTGCACCTGCAAGTGAGCGAAGAGCCATGAGCACGATGCTGCTGGCGCTGGCGCTGGCGTTGTACCTGCTGACCGCCGCGAGCTTCGTCGGCCTGGTGATCTCGGGACATCGCGCCCTGCACCGGATCGCCTTCGGCTTGCTCGCCGGCGCCTTCGCCATGCACGCCGCAGCGCTGGCGTTGCGCGCCGGCAGCCTTGGCTATCAGGCTCTGGCGCCCTTCCAGGAGACGCTGTCGTTCGTCGCCTGCATCGCGGTGGGGCTCTATCTTACCATCGCGATGCGCACCGACTTCACTGTCGTCGGCGCCTTGATGGCGCCGGTCGCATTCCTCTTCACCCTCTCGGGTTACGTGTTCGAGTCAGAAACTCAGGGTGGCGGCTTGCCGCTGCCGCAACATCTGAAGAACTTCTGGTTGCCGGCCCATGTGGCCCCCGCCTTCGTCGGCTACGCCATCTTCACCGTCGCTTTCTGCCTGAGCATGACCTACGTGGTGCAGGAGCGACAGCTCAAGGCCAAGCGCAAGAGCGACCTCTTCCGCCGCCTGCCCTCGCTCGAGACGCTCGACGAGCTCAATCATCGCTTCGTCAAATGGGGCTTTGCGCTGTTTACCATCGGCCTCCTCACCGGCTCGATGCTCGCCAAGGAGACTTGGGGCGCGCTGTGGTCCTGGGAGCCGGTGCAGGTATGGTCGCTGGTCACCTGGCTGTTGTACGCGCTGCTGTTGCAGGCGCGCTTCATCGGTTGGCGCGGGCGTAAAGCGGCGGCCCTGACGATCGTCGGCTTCGTCATCCTGATCGCCTCGTTTTTCACCGTGAACCTGGTGTTCCCGGGCAAGCACGGCGGCTCGTTCGGCTGATGCAACGCGAGCTGATCACTCTCGGGGTTACCCACCGTTCGGCACCGATCGAGATCCGCGAGCAACTAGCCTTCAGCGACAGCGCGATCGATGCGGCGCTGGCGCAGCTGGTGGCGATCCCTTCGGTCGAAGAAGGGATGATCTTGTCGACCTGCAATCGGGTCGAGGTCACTGCCGCAACCGGAGACGGTGATCGCGCCATCGACGACCTGACCGGATTTCTCGCCGGCGCCGAGCGGGTGCCGTCGGAGATTCTGGTACCGCATCTCTCGGTCTTCCGCGGTCGCGACGCGATCCGTCACATCTTTCGTGTCGCCGCCAGCCTCGACTCGATGGTGATCGGCGAGCCGCAGATCCTCGGCCAGCTCAAGGAGTCGTACGAGCGCGCCGCCAACTTCGGCACCGCCGGAGTGGTGCTGCACCGCTGCTTTCACAAATCGTTCAATGTTGCCAAACGCGTCCGCAGCGAAACGGGCGTCGGCAGCAAAGCGGTGTCGGTCAGCTCGGCCGCGGTCGAGCTGACCGCCAAGATCTTCGATCACCTCGAAGACAAGACGGCGATGCTGATCGGTGCGGGAGAGATGGCGGAGCTCGCTGCGCACCATCTGCTCTCTCGGGGTGTTCGTTCGCTGATCGTGACCAATCGCACTTACGAGCGTGCCGTCGAGCTCGCCCGCGATTTCCAAGGGGTCGCCGTTCCCTTCGCGGAGCTCAGCCGTCATCTGCCGGCGGCAGATATCGTCATCGGCTCGACCGCCGCCGAGCACTACGTGCTGACCCCGGCGATCCTGCAGGGCGTGCTGCGCCAACGCAAATATCGCTCGATGTTTCTGGTCGACATGAGCGTGCCGCGCAACTTCGATCCGCAGCTCAACAGCCTCGACAATGTCTACCTCTACGACATCGACGACCTCAGCCAGGTGGCGCACCTCAACCGTCACGAGCGCGAACGCGAGGCGAAGAAGGCCGAGGCGATCATCGAGCAGGAGGTCGAGCGGTTCTGTCGCTGGATGTCCAATCTGGAAGCGGTGCCGACCATAGTCGCTTTGCGGCAACGTGCCGAGGAGATCCGCCAGCTCGAGCTGAGCAAGACCATGGCTTCCTTGCGAGATCTCGGCGACCGTGAACGCGAGGCGCTCGAAGCGATGACTACTTCGATCGTCAACAAGCTGCTGCACGCCCCGATCCAACACATCAAGAAGGGCGGACGCCGCGAGGGGCTGCGCTACCTGGCGACGATTCGCGACCTCTTCGATATCGACCGCGGGAACGAAGAAAATTGAGCTCCTCGATACGCATCGGCACGCGCGGCAGCGCTCTGGCCTTGGCGCAAGCGAATTGGCTGCGTAGCGCACTGCAGGAATTGGCGGCGGCAGCCGAGATCGAGCTGGTGACGATCCAGACCTCGGGCGACCGATTCACCGACCGCTCTTTGCGCGCCATCGGTGGCAAAGGCTTGTTCGTCAAAGAAATCGAGGAGGCATTGTTGGCGCGATCGATCGACTGCGCCATTCATTCGATGAAGGATCTGCCGGCGGAGATCCCGCCCGGGCTGATGATCGCCGCGATACCCCGACGCGAGGATCCGCGCGACGTGCTGGTGACTCGCTCCGGCTGCCCGCTGATGAAGCTGCCGCACGGTGCGCGGATCGGCACCTCGAGTCTGCGACGCATGGCCTTGCTGCGCGCTATGCGACCGGACCTCGAAGTGATCGAGTTACGCGGCAACGTCGACACGCGTCTGCGCCGGCTCGAAGAAGGCAAGTTCGATGCGATCGTGCTTGCCGCGGCGGGATTGAATCGCCTGGGCCTTTCGCTCGCCAACGCGGTTCCCTTCGACATCGACGAGTTTCTCCCGGCGATCGGCCAAGGAGCGCTGGCGGTCGAGACTCGCGACGACGAGATCCGAGCTTTGATCGCCCAACTCGACGATGGCGAGACCCGTATGGCGGTCGCTGCGGAACGAGCCTTTCTCCGCACGGTCGGGGGCTCGTGCCAAACCCCGATCGCCGCGCATGCGACACTCTCCGGTGATCGACTGGACCTCAAAGCTCTGATCGCTCAGCCGGACGGAACCCGGGTGGTGCTCGGCGCCGACCACGGTGAGAGCGCCGCCGCGGACAGCTTGGGGGCTCGTCTCGCCGATCGGTTGCTCGCTCGCGGCGGCAAGGAGATCATTGCGGCGGTGTTTGCCAGCGAGGCGGCGCCTTGAGGGCACGGGCAAAGATCTATCTCGTCGGCGCCGGTCCGGGCGATCCCGGTCTGCTGACCTTGCGCGGCGCGGAGTGCCTGCGGCGCGCCGACGTCGTCGTTTACGACTACCTCGCCAACCCCCGCCTGCTCGATCATGTCCCAGCCGCCGCCGAACGAATTTTGGTCGGCAAGCACGGCGGGGGCGCCCGCGTCGAGCAGGAGGTGATCACCGCCTTGCTGCTGGCGCGAGCCCGCGAGGACAAGATCGTCGTACGCCTGAAGGGCGGCGATCCCTTCATCTTCGGCCGCGGCGGCGAG
>DASPMH010000291.1:0-5614 GCA_035627175.1 Terriglobales bacterium
GGCCGGTTGCACGTCAATCTCCCGCCGGCACTGCGCAATGTGCTGTTGACGGTCCCGCCGGCGACGATCACGCCGGATGGCCAGTTGGTGTGGAGCGGCCTGAGCAAGGCGAGCGGTGGCGTCAGCATCCGCGCGCTCGTCGGCACCGACATCGCTTCGGGCGAAGTGCTGCCGATCACCGCCACCATCACCGGTGCCAACGGCACCAGCGCCAGCACCGCCAGCCTGGTCACCGTCCGCTAAATCAAGGGGGGCACACCCAGGTGTGCCCCCTTCATCCTCAATGTGTGCGCCCCTTCCCAACCTTTCCAAAGGGAGGCGCCGCAGGGAAGGGGGTCGGGCGTAAATGGTGCCGTAATAGGGCAACTCCGTGCCGACTTGAGACGCACAAATCGCTAACTGGCCACCATGCCATCAGCTACATTTCGGTCGGTCAGTGGTGATCCCGCTCAGCGAGACCCGCTGTTCCCTTCGCGGCGCGCATTCATCGTTCAATTCACCCGCGATGCCAGCTCGGATACGCCGCCGCAGTGCAGCGGCCGAGTCGAACACGTCGTCAGCGGCCGCAGCCTGCGCTTCGAGAAGCCGGAAGAGCTGTGGAGCTTCATGCGTGAGGTGATGGCGGACATCCCCATGCCCGAGGGGGCCGACAACATCGCCCGTACCCAGTCCGCACCGAGCAAGGGGTAAGGGGCTCCGCGATGGCAACCATTCAGATCGGATACGGCGCGACTCAGCACCGGGGGCAGGGACAGACAATGGCAAGACAGGAAATTATCGGCACAGCATTGATCGGATGGGCACGGCAAGCACGCAAGCTGAGCTTGATTGCAGTTGCGGCGCTAGTGGCTCTATTGCCGGCGGTATCGTTGGCGCAGAACATCGTCCAGAGCTTCTTCATCCCACTGCCGGATGACCAGATCCGCTCCCACTTCCTGTCGGTCTACACCGGCACCGGCAACACCATGGTCAGCGTCACCTCGATCGTGGTCACCGGTGACAATACCCGGATCTACTTCGACCACTGGGAAGACGGCTACGAAGCGGACCTCGAGAATCCGACCCAATCGACGACGCGGATCTGGGGCGATGGCAACACTGCCAACGGTGCCGCCCCCGGCTATCCCTCCGACGTGCTCGCCAGCGGCAACGTGCTGTCGTTGCGCAACAACGTCCCATTGCCGCGCAATCCGAGCCAGATCCTCTACGATGGCCGCGATCGCTTCGGTGCCACTCGCGCCCTGGCCGTATCCCGCGCCGCCTGGACAACCAATCCCGGCTCGGTGATCGCCGATGCCGTCGAGGTGCTCTCGACCCGCGACTACGGCACTTCCTTCGAGTTCCCCGTCGGCCAGAACGTCAGCGCCAGCTCGATGTTCGAGCACGTCGCCGTCGCCGTCATGGCCTCCCAGAACGGCACCAGCGTCCAGATCGACAAAGACGCCAACGGCTCGAACGAGACTTCGATCACCTTGAACCGTGGTGAAAGCGTCCTGATCAACGGCGGCGTCATGCGCGGCGGTACCATCGTCGCCTCCAAGCCGGTGCAGGCCCACCTCCTCACCGGCGACATCGGCGCCAACTACGAAACGCGCTGGATGACCCTGTACGAAACCGCGGAGTGGGGTAACAGCTACTACACCGCAGTCGGTACGTCTTCGAACGGCAACGAAGCGTACGTCATGCTGTACAACCCCTCCGGCTCATCGATCACCGTCGACTACGACACCCGCACCGGCAGTGGCTCGGTGGTGGTGCCGGGGAGCGCCACCGGTGGCACCGCTCAGGTGCTGATGCCGGCGAACTCCGGCGGGCACTTCTACAGCAGCGGCGCGCCGTTCTATGCGATCGCCATCGTCGGTGCCAAGCCGACCTCGAACAACGTCTATGACTGGGGCTTCGCCATGGTGCCCGAGAACCACCTCACCACCCGTGCGGTGGTCGGCTGGGGTCCGGGTAGCGATGACGGCAGCGCCAACGGCAGCCCGGTCTGGGTGACCGCCGTCGCCGCGACGACCGTATTCGTCGATTACGACGGCAATCCCTCGACCGGCTTGCTCGGTCCGGACAGCAACGGCGAGCGCTACGACCAAGCCCTCAACATCGAGGCGCTCGAGTCGCGCCGCGTTTTCGATCCGGATCGCGATCAGACCGGCATGAAGCTCTACACCCTCGATGGCACGCGGATCACCGCCGCCTACGGCGAAGATCCCGCCACCGCTGCGGCCGGCAATCCTTTCCTCGATCTCGGTACGACGGTATTGCCGCTGCCGGTGCCGATCGTCATCAAGAGCTCCCGCCTGGTGCTCGATGACGGCAATCCCGTTCCACCGGGCGGCAACGGTCTCGTCGACCCGATCAACGACGTGCTGGAGTACACCGTCAGGGTCAGCAACGAGGGCGTAATCGTCCTCGGCAATGTCATCGTCATCGACACCCCGCCGGCACCGCTGATCTATCTGCCCAACTCGACCACGGTCGACGGCGTTCCGATTCCCGACGATACCGTAGGCGTCACTACCTTCCCTCTCGACGAGGGCGGCCACACCATTGCGATCATCGAAGCCGGCGAATTCGTCGAGCTGACCTACCAGGCGACGGTGCAGGTAGGCGCGACCAGCATTCACAATAACGTCGCCGTCAACGGCGGCGGGTTTCCGATCACTGACGATGACGATGTCCCGGTCAACAACGCCGGCGTCACCGCGTGTACACTCGCCTTCAGCGACAGCTCCGGCATTGCCGTCGGCGGCTATACTCCGGGACAAAGCATCTATGTGACCGTGGTCGATGGCGACAGCGACACCAACAGTGGCGTTGCTGAGACCTTCGACTTGCTGGTCACGGCCGTCACCACCGGTGACGTCGAGACGCTGACCCTGACCGAAACCGGCGTCAACACCGGCATCTTCCGCAATGCCGCTGGCCTGGCCTTCTCGCCAAGCTCCGGTCTGAGCACCCAGGATGGAACGCTCTACATCTTGCAGGGACAGACCCTATCGGCCGAGCGCACCGATCCGATCTACGGCGACAGCTGCAACGACACCGCGGTCATCTCTCCCAACGCCGCGGTCAAGCAACTCTACCTCGACACCGACGGCAGCGACGGCGACGTCGCCGCCGATCTCGACCGCGTCAGCCCCGCCGACGTCTCGCCGATCGACAACACGACGTCGAGCACCGCGACGCTCGGCGCTTCCGGGACGGTTGCCGTCGACGGCACCCCGACCAGCGGCACGGCGACCGCGAGCAGCACCATCTCATTCTCCCACACCACCGGCAGCGGTAGTAACCGCCTGTTGCTGGTGGGCGTCTCGTTCGAGTGCTCTGGCGCTACCTGCGGCTCTCCCACCAATACCAGTGTCACTTCGGTCACCTTTGGCGCGACGCCGTTGGCGTTCGTTGGCCGCTCCTTCAGCAGCACTCGCGACGCTGCCGTCGAGATCTGGCAGCTCTTCAACCCGCCGGCTAGCACTACCGCCACCATTACGGCGACGCTCAACCAAGCTTTCGATGCCGTCGCCGGCGCTGTCAGCTTCTCCGGGGCCGATCAATCTCAGACACTATCGCTGGTTGGTGCGACCGGGAACAGCTCGGCGCCAACAGTCGTCGTTCCCTCCACCAGCGGCGCCCTGGTGTTCGATACGGTTTCCTGGGACACCTCGGGCGCGGGCGCCACTGCCGGCGCAGGTCAGAGTGAACGTTGGGATACGATGGCCGACTTCGGCAGCGGCAATGCCCAGATTCGCGGTGCCGGCAGTACCGAGGCCGGCGCTGCCTCGGTAACCATGTCCTGGACCGCGCCCACCGCCGACGACTGGGCGATCGGCGCCGTCTCGATCGCCCCCGCGACCGGCAACACCACCGCCACCTTCACCCAGACCCCAACCATGGCGAGCAGCTTGAGCTTGCCGCTCGGCGGCGCGATCAGCGTCACCGCCTGCGTCAACATCGTCAGCGGCACCATGCCCGCCAATCCATCGGTCACCGCCACCGTCCGCCGCAACGCGACCACCATCGCTACCCTCAATTCGCCAACGTACTCGGCGACCTTGGCCGCCTGCAACTCCGGGCCGGGTCTCAGCTGGAGTGGCGTGCTCGGCAGCGCCGTCACCGTCACCGCCGGACAAGCGGTCAACCTGCAGATCACCACCGCGCAAGCGGGCGTTACTTTCCAGGTTCAATACGACAGCAACACCAAGCCGTCGCTGGTCGCCTTGCCGACCACCACCGTGATCAACGTCGACTCGCTCGCCGTCTACGATGCTCCGTATCCTGGCGGGGCGAGCCTGCCGAGCACCACCAACGGACAGACCGTGTACATCCGCAGCACCGTCTCCGATCCGTTCGGCGCTGCCGACATCACCAGCCTCGATCTGGTCGTCACCGATCCGGATAGCAACACTCCGGTCAACGTCACGCTGACGGACGCGGACGTCGTCGCGACCACCAGCGGCAGCAAGACCTACGAATACGCCTGGGCCACCGGCGCAACGGCGGGCAACTACCAGATCGCCGTTACCGCCCACGAGGGCTACGAGGGCACCATCACCGACAGCTCGGGAACGCAGATCAGCTTGACCCCGCTCGACCTCGGTACGCCGAGCGTCACCGAGTTCACCACCGGCAATAATGGCCCCGGCACGCCGACCTACGCAGCCGACGAACAGGTCTGTGTCCGCATCACCGACCTCGACCAGAACACCAACGCCTCGGTTGCCGAATCGATCAACGCCGTCATCACCAGCTCCCCCGGCGGCGATTCGGAAGCGGTCACGCTGACGGAGACCGGCGTCAACACTGGCGTCTTCAGCACCTGTATTCCCGCCAGCAGCATTGTCCCCGGCGCCGGCAACAATGGCACGATCTACGCGCCCACCGGCACGGTGTTGACCGCCAACTACGTCGATCCCGACGATCCGTCCGATACCTCGTCCGATACGGCGACGGTACCGAGCGGCGCCCCGGCGCTGTCGTTCTCCAAGACCCGCATCAGTCCCGCAGCGCCGGACAACACCGCCGTCATCGGCGATGCCGTCACCTACCGCCTCGTCGCCACCAACAGTGGCAACGCCGGTCTGACCGGAGTCACCATCCAGGACGCCTTCAATGCGACCTGCATGACCTACAGCAGCTCGACCGTCGCACCGGTCAACGCGGCTGCCAATCCTTTGGTGTGGAACATCGGCGCGCTCGCCCAAGGCGCGAGCTCGACCGTCGACGTAACCTTCACCACCATCGGCGCCTGCACCGCGGTTACCGCCCAGAATACCGGCACCGCCGACAGCAACGAGACCCCAGCGTCGAACGCTACCGCCAATGTCACTATCACCGGCCCCTCGGTGAACGTGACCAAGACGCTGACCACCGGCAGCCCGGCCGACGTCGGCTCGACCGTCACTTTCACCATCGACATCCAGAACACCGGCACAACCGCGATCGAGAGCTTGCCGCTGGCAGACACGTACAGCACCTGCCTCGAGTTCGTCTCGTCGGTGCCTGCGGCGGATGGTTCCGGCGGTGGCACGGCGGTGTGGGATGACATCCTCGCCGGCGGGACGCAGCTCGCTCTCGGGGCAACCACCAGCGTCACCGTGTCCTTCGATGTGGTCGG
>DASPMH010000292.1:0-2788 GCA_035627175.1 Terriglobales bacterium
TGATCGCCGTTGACGTCGGCTGCCTCGCAACCGCCAGGATCGCCGAACAAGATCGCGCTGAGAACTTCGAGATCCGCAGCCGACACTGCGCCGTCGCAGTTCAAGTCGCCGGGCGTGCCCTGCCCCCACACCGCCGGCGGACCAGGTACCGAGGAAACGACGAGCGCGGCGCCGCCGATCAGGGCTGCGGTCCTTGCAATGGAAATAGCCGTACTCCAGATCATGTCATCCTCGCAAAATCACAAAACCGTTACATGCCTGAGCGGCATCGGCAGACGCAACAAACATTCTCACGGCCACGTTCGACCGCTCATGCCGTCTTTGATGCGTACGACGATCTGCGCGGCGGGTCCTAGTTGGCCGCTGCTGTCTCTGACTTTTGCGGTCAGCACGGTGTCGCCCGGTGGAAAGGCCGCAGTCGCTGCTACCTGATTGCAGTACTGCACCTCGGCCTGGGGCGAGATCACCATCGGCACTCGTTGGATTGTTTTGATCGTGCATGCCTCCGCCCGTTCCCGCACCTCGAAGCGACAGGCGAAGTCGTTGAGCGCATCGGAAATGGCGCTGGCAGGGCCGTAGCTCGGCGGATCGACCGCTGGGATGCCACCGCCTTGTGGCGGAGCCCCGACGTCGCAAACGGCCATGCTACCGTTGCCGAGTGGGCGATTGCTCTGCACCTGCAAGTCGGGGCGATTGTCCGGCGGAAGCGGTAGCAGCGATTCGCCGACCGCGGCGCCACTGACGCCTTCGGCGGCCTCGACGACCAAGATGAACTGACTACCGTTGTTGAGGTCGTACACTCGCCGGCCCTGATCGTCATAAACCGCTGCGGGAGTCGGGGTCTTCAGGCATTCCTCCTCGCAGCACGACACGCAGCCGTCGGCGTTGCGGACGATTCCAAGAAATACGATCTGCGGGCCGCGATCCGAGGGCGTCGGGCTCTTCGAGGGGGTTGTCGTGAACGTCCCCGTCGGCGTGCGCGTGCCGGTCCGTGTCACCGTCGGTGTCGCCGTACGGGTCCTGGTGATGGTCGGCGTGCCGCTCCGGGTGGGCGTCGCCGACGCGGTGAACGTGCGAGTCATCGTCGCTGTCGAGGTCCTACTGGCGGTCGCCGACGGCGAGGGCGTCGCCGTGGCGGTGTGCGTCGCCGATGCCGTCGCGCTGGCGGTGGAAGTCGGCGTCGGCGATGCGGTAGCCGTCGGCGTCGCCGTCTCGGTCGGCGTGCCGGTGGCGGTGTGGGTCTCCGTCGCTGTGGCGGTTTCGCTAGCTGTCGCGGTTGCGGTGGAAGTTGCCGTTGCTGTCGCGGTCGGCGTGACGGTGCCGGTGGCGGTAACCGTGGGGCTCGGCGTAAACGTGGCGGTCGGCGTCGCGGTAGCCGTCACCGTCGGCGTGCCGCTCTCCGTCGGCGAAGGTGACGCAATCGCGGTCGCGGTGCTGGTTCCGCTGCTCGTTGGCGTCGCGGTCGGCGTCGCAGTGCCGGTCGCGGTCGGCGAAAGAGTGAAGCTCCCTGTTGGCGTTGCCGAAGCCGTCGCCGTCGCAGTTGCGGTGGCGGTCGCGGTGGCAGTGCTGGTCGGAGTAACCGAGGCCGTCTGGGTCGGGCTGAAGAAGGGCACCGCGGTATTGGTCGGCGTGCGGGAGGCGGGCAGGGTGCGGCTGGCGGTAGCTGTCGACGTCGGCGTTCTAGTGGCGGTCGCCGTCCGCGAGATGGTCGGACTCGGGCTCGGGGTGACGAGTGCAGTACGAGTCGGAGTGCGACTGGGAAAGATCGATGTCGGCGTCGCGGTAGCGGTGGCAGTTCCCGCAATCGTCGCGCTTACCATCGCCGTCGCGGAGCTAGTTGCGCTCGGGACGGCCGTCTCAGTCGGGTTTGGGGCGGTGCTCGACGGCGACGGCTGGGCGGTTCGACTTGCGGTCGCGACGACCAGCGGCGACATCGTCGACGTTGGCAGCGCGGTGTCGGTGGCAGACGGCGAGGCACTGAAGGTCGGCGTCGGGGACGGCTCGGGCGTGGGAGTATCGACCGCCAGCTGCAAGCGACGCATCAGCGCTGCAACATCGGCAACGCTGATCCTTCGATCCTCATTGACGTCGGCACCGGCGCAAGCACTCGGCGGTGCAAAAAGCGTAGCGGTCAGCGCTGCGAGGTCGGCACTATCGAGCCCGCCGTCGCAGTTCGCATCACCGCCGAGAGCGCCGGCGGTGGCAGTCGAATCGGAAACAGCGAGGCCGAGCGCGACGACGAGGACGGCTACGAGCGGACTCCGGACACGGACGCTCGACCAGCTGCCCCTCTCCCCTACCATCGAGCCTTATCGAGGGCGGGTCGGCGTAGGAGTCGCCACCCGCACGACAATCTGGTGGGTCGGCCCGATGTTCCCCGCAGTGTCCCGCAAGCGCACCGTCAGCAGCGATTCGCCCGGTGGGAAGCTGGCGGTGGCGGCGACAGCATCGCAGAATTGCACGAACGATTGCGGATTGACCATGCGCTGCTCGCCGGTCGCGTTGACCCGCGTGCAAGGAGAGGAGCGATCGAAGTCCTGAAAGCGACAGGCGAAATCATTGAGCGCATTGGTGATGAAGGTCTCGCCCGCGTAAGAAGCGGGATTGATGCCGGGGATTCCCCCGCCGCCCGGCGGAGCGCCCGTATCGCAAACGGTCAGACTGCCATTGCCGGTCGCGCGGGTGCTCTGGATCTGCAGATCCGGGCGGTTGTCGAAGCCTGGCATCAGCAGCGTTCCCGGTCGAATGCCGCTGTTGCCGGTGTCGCCCTCGACGACGATCAGGAACT
>DASPMH010000293.1:0-4372 GCA_035627175.1 Terriglobales bacterium
CTACACCCCCCCAGGTGCACGCCTGCCGCCGTCTACCGACGGCAGCTACACACCCCCAGGTGCACACCGGCCGCCGTCTACGACGGCAGCTACACACCCCCAGGTGCACGCCTGCCGCCGTCTACCGACGGCAGCTACACACCCCCAGGTGCACGCCCCTTTTCCCAAAGGGTCAGAAAGGAGGGGGGATGGAGCCTAGTATTTCTAATTGGGCGGTGGTGCGTTGTTCGAATAGGCGGGCGCGCTGTTGTCGCGCCGTTCTTAGGCTGCGCCGCAGTAGCTGCTCGGCGGCCGCCGCGTTGCCTCGCGCCATCGCCAGCTCGGCATCGACTCTGTCGATCTCCGCGTCCCAGAAGCGCTCGCCGGTTCCGTCGGCTTGATTGCGGGCGTGCTGCAGGCCGGCCGCGGCCTCGTCGCCTTCGCCGGCGGCGAGGAAAGCGGCGGCGATGTAGGTCCACAATGCCGAGCTGCCGAGGGTGTAGCCGCTCTCGTGATAGCTGTGCAGCTTGTCGCGCACGCCGCCGAGCCCGCCGAGGTCGCCGGCCGCCAGCGCCGCGCAGTCCGCAACCACATCGGCATACACCTGCCACTGCGGCAAGCGGTGCTCCTTCGCCACCGCCATCGCCGCGCGCGCCAGAGTGACCGCGTCGTCATCGCCGAGAACACAATGAACGAAGCTCGCTATCGCTTGGGCTGCCGCCAGATCCGCCTGGCGACCTAGCTGGCGCAAACGCTGGCAAGCCGCAGCGGCGCTGGCGCGTGCCTGGTCCGCTTCGCCGAGCAGTGCGAGCGCCGCCGCGGCACCGAGACGGCCGAGGGCTCCCATCTCCGGTACGCCGCTCGCCTGTAAGATGTTTCCTGCCGGCAGCGGCGGCCGGTCGATGGCGAGGGCGCGCCCGAAGCACGCCTGCGCTTGGAGCTGGTCGCCGCGGTAGTGCAGGTTCCAGCCGAGCGAGAGATCGGCGACCATCTGGTACAGCGGGAATTGGGTGCGCTCCGCCAGCGCGGCGATTCCTTCCGCGGCGGCGCGCGACCCGTCGAGGTCGCCGCGGAAGATGTGCGACAGGTGCAGGCCGGTCAGGGCAAGCGATTGCGCGGCGACGACGTCGAGCTCCTCGCTCAGCCGCCGCAGCCGCTCCAGCGCCGGCTGCACCTCCGCATGCACCAAGCCGCCGGCGAGGATCCAGCTGCCCGCCAGCGCGAGGGCGAGAGCCAGCGCCTGTTGCTTCTGCCCCGCCTCATCGCCGCGCCGCTCCGCCACCTCCAGCGCTTGCGCCAGCGCCTGCGCCGCTTCGAGATGCGCTCCTTGGCGGTTCGAGCGCTCCGCCTCCGCCTGCAGATGGGTGATCGCGCGCAGATCGTCGCCGCCACGTTCGAAGTGGGCTGCAATCTCCGACGCCTGCTCGTGGGCGCGGCTGCCGAACAGCGACAGCAGGCGCTCGCCGATGCGGCGATGCAGTTGCCGCAGCTTGGCGGTGCTCAGCCGCTCGCGCAGCGCATAGCGGTAGAGGCAGTGGGTGAAGGCATAGCGCTCGCCACCGGTGCCGTCGGGCCAGATCGCTGCCCCGAGCCGGCGCAAGAAGCGCTGTTGGCGAGACAGTGCGGCACAGATGTGCTCGACCCGCTCGGGCTCCATCGCCAAGGCGGCCGCGACCAGCGGCGACGTCAGCTCCGGTCCGGCGATCGCCCCGGCCTCGAGCACGGCGAGCTCTTCGCCGTCGAGCCCCGCAAGCTGCTGCTCGATCATGTCCTGCAGCGTCTCGGGCACGCCGCGCTCGATCTCCTCGGGCCTCGCCGCCAATCGCCACTCGCCGCTGCTGGCGCTCAGCCAGCCGCGTTCGATCATGTGATCGACGACCGCGATCATGAAGAACGGATGCCCTTCGCTGCGAGCATGCACCAGCGCGGCGACGTCGGCGGCGACAGCGGCGCCCGTCAAGCGACGTTGCAAGTAGGCTGCGACCGCGTCCTCGTCCAAGGGCGCGAGCCCCAACTCCTCACAACGCTGCTTGCGGCGCAGCTCACGAGCCACCGCATGGAGCGGATGGTCCGCCGCCAGCGATTGCGGCGGCCGAAAGGTCGCGATCACCCACAGCCGGGCGGGCTTGCTGCCGTGCGCCAGGGCGTTGAGGAAATCGAGCGTAGCGGTATCGGCCCAGTGCAGATCTTCCAGCAGCAGCACGACCACTCGATCCGCGGCGAGCGCCTCGAAGAGGTGGACGCCTTCGCGCAACATGCGCGCCGGAGCAGCGGCGCTCGCTCCGTCGTCGATGCTCGCCGCGGGCGTGGCGATCTCACGCCACCATGACGGCGCGTGTCGCTGCATCATCTCGCCGATGAGCTCCGCGGCTCGGCCGTGGCACGCTTCGGTCAGGCCTTCGAGCAGAGGCAGGTACGGTTCGGGCGTGGCGTGGACATCGAGGCATTGGCCGCGGACGACCAACGTCTCGCCATTGGCGCGGGCGAGCTCCTCGACGAAGGTTTGCGCCAGCGTCGTTTTGCCGATGCCCGCTTCGCCGCTGACGAAAAGAATTTGCCTCTCGGCCGCAGCGGCACGTTGGTAGGCGGCGGCGAGCTTGCGCATTTCGTCCTCGCGGCCGACGATGAGGTCGTTCGCCTGGGCGGCGACCACGCTCGCCGGACGGCTCGGCTGCGCCGGTCGCTGCTGCCGCAGCTCGGCGATGAAGCGGTAGCCGCGGCGGTGAACGGTTTCGATCACCCGCGGTGTCTGGCTGTCATCGCCGAGGACGCGGCGCAGCTCGCGTATCGCCTTGACCAGGCTGTCGTCGCTGACGGCGACGTCCGGCCACACCGCCTGGATCAGCTGCTCTTTGGTCAGCAGCTCGCCGGGATGCTCGAGGAAATGGCGCAACAAGGCCCAGGCCTTCGGTCGCAGCGGCAGAGGCCGGTCGAGGTGCCACAGGCGCTCCGCACCGAGGTCGACGCAAAATGCGTCGAAGCGGACGACTTCCGCCGGTTGCATCGGCACGACCCCTACCATCCGAGCCGGCCGGCGCAAAGGAACGTTTTGGCCGGCCGTTGCTGCCTACGAGTCGGCGAAGAGTCGGTATTGTTTCCGCAGTCGGTCAGGACTCGCCCGAGCCAGGAACCTATAGAGCCGCCGACACCGAGGAGGCTCCATGACCCACGCCAAGCGTTGGGCGCGTCGGTTCGTGCACGCGCTGCTCCATCTGACCGTCGTTCCGCTGACGCTGCTGTCGTACCTGGTTCAGATCACCGTCGCTCAGCAGATCGTCGTCGACGGCCGCACCGATACGGCGCTCGAGGTGCGCGGCAACGTCACCGAGGTCAGCACCGCGACGGTGCACGGCGACAATGCCTTCAACTCCTTCCGCCGCTTCGATGTCGACGCCGGCAACGTCGTCAACCTGCACCTGCCTACCGGCACCGAGAACCTGATCAACATCGTCCGCGACGAGCGCACCGACATCCACGGCGTGCTCAACTCGGTCCGGGACGGGCGCGCCGGTGGCAACCTCTACCTCATCAACCCGCACGGCCTCGTCGTCGGCGCCGATGGGGTCATCAATGCCGGCGCGCTGAACGCCTTTGCGGTGCGGCAGGAGGTCGCCGACGGCCTGCTCGATGCCGCCGGCAATCCCTCGGCGGCGCTGGTCCAGGATCTGCTCGACGGCAACAGTCCGCTGGGCGACGGCGTCATCGCCATCGAAGGGCAGATCAACGCTGCCACCGATGTCCGCCTGCAGGCAGCTTCGGTCAGCAACTCTGGACAGATCGAGTCGGGAGCGGTGTTCGAGGCGCGCCAGCCGGACTTCGCCGACCTCGTCAACGTTGCCGCGATCGAGCAAGGTACGGCTCTGCGCGTGGCCAACGGTGAGATCGAGATCGTCGCCAGCAACGACATCGAGAACAGCGGCCGCATCGCCAGCGAGGGCAGCGATCATCTCGATGGCGGCATCATCCGTCTCACCGCCGGCCGCGATCTCCGCCACCGCGACGGTGAGCTCTCGGTGCGCGGCCGCGGCGAAGATTCGGACGGCGGGAGCATCGATGCCTGGGCGGATCGCGATGCAACCTGGACCGGCACTGCGGCCGTCGACGTCCGCGGCGGCGATGTCTCCGGCGACGGCGGAGCGGCGGAAATCAGCGCGGCGCGCACGGTGCACGTCGCCGGTGGTGTCAGCCGGGCGCAGGCGAACGACGGCCGCCGCGGTCAGGTGCTGATCGATCCGGCCGAGCTGCAGATCAGCGGCGAGCATCTCTCCGACGGTGCCGATCTCAGCTTCCTCGCCTCCGAACGCATCGTCGTCGCCGGCAGCAGCGTCGTTTCGAGCCGCGACATTGCCGACGGCGCCGATCCCCGCAACGGCTCGTCCCAGGGCGACTCGGG
>DASPMH010000294.1:0-4339 GCA_035627175.1 Terriglobales bacterium
CCGCCGTCTCAGGAGCTTTACCTGCGCATCGGTCACCATGGCGGCAGCCATGGTCTAAGTCCCCGGACTTACAACGCTCCCACGTGCAGGCACTGAAAGAAGTAATTGTCGTCGGGTGAAAGAAGTAATTGTCGCCGATCAGACGCCGACTCGGACGCGTTGCCGGGAACGGCATCACGTCCGAGCGTCGGGGTCGTGTCGTACGAGCCGACTACTGCTCGAAGCAGATCAGGCGGCGCATGTTGCTGCAGCTATCGTTACCCGTGGCGCTCCAGTCGGCTGGCCTGTGGGGCTGGCCGACGCGGCCCGCGCCAGCCGGCCCGCCCTCGAGATTGTGCGCTGATTCTTCCTACGCGCCACGTTCAAAGCTCGCTGGTCGATGCCCATTTTTTCAAGTTGCCTCGTTGCCCTGATGTACGTCTACATGTACATTTCGGACATGACCAAGCGCTACTCGATCGCGGAAGCCCGTTCTCAGCTGCCAAGCATCGTCGATGAGGCTGAAGCCGGCCATGAGATCGAGCTCACCCGCCGCGGTAAGCCCGTGGCGGTCCTCGTGTCGTTGCGCGAGCTGGAGCGCTTGCGTGGCGAGCGCGCGAGCTTCGGGGACGCGTATCGTCGCTTTCTGAAGGCGCATCGGCTGGACGAGGTGCGTTTCGATGAACACGAGGTGGCGTCGGCGCGCGATCGCAGCACCGGTCGTAAGGTCGACCTGTGAACGCCCGCTTCCTGTTGGATACGGCCATCGTTTCGTCGCCGATCTCCAAGGAGCCCAGCCCCGCCGTGCTCAGAAAGCTCGACGAGCTCGGCCACGAGTGCGCGATCGCCGCGCCGATTTGGAACGAGCTGACATACGGCTGCGAGAGCTTACTCAAGGGCAAACGCCGAGATGCGCTCGAGGCTTATCTGCATGACGTTGTGCTCGCGTCGTTTGCCGTGCTGCCGTACGACCAAGCTGCTGCGCATTGGCACGGTTTGGAGCGCGCTCGATTGGAGAAGATCGGTAAGTCCGCTCCGTTCGTCGACGGGCAGATTGCTTCTATCGCGCACGCAAACAGTTTGACGCTGGTGACGACCAACGTGAAGGACTTCAGCCGCTTCAAGGGGCTGAAGATCGAGAATTGGGCGAGGTGACTACCGCGTAGCCTCGGGCGCTCGACCCATGTCGCGTCGTGCTCTTCGTGTAAGTACCGTGGTCACCCTCACGGGGGCACCAGCTCGAAGCGTTCCTTCAACAGGCGCGGCGAGTCGATGCGGTCGAGCTGGAAGTCGCGAAACCTCGGCGTTCCTTGTCGATCGGGTGCTACCCGCCGTGCCCGTCCGTCAGTGGGTGCTTTCGCTGCCGATGGCGCTGCGTTACCGGCTTGCCTATGACTCGCACCTGACGGGCGCCCGCGCATCGCATCGACGAGCACGTCGGCGGGCTCGAGGTGCTCGGCGACTTTCGGATGCGCGGCCTTCTAACGCTCCAGGCCGGCCAGCGCATGTCGGCCTCGGCCAGGCGCTTGTCGTCGAGCGGCACGCCCTGCACCGTGCTTCTCGATTCCGGCGATGATCGCGGGAACTCGCGCAGTACGCGCTCGAACACCGCCTTCGGCCACATGCCCATTCCGTCTCTCCCGGGGTGCGTATCCCAGGGTGCGACCCGATCAGAGGCCGTCGCAAATGTTCGTGAAGCCATCGAAGGATATCTGGAGAGTCTTCGAGAGCGAGGAGAACCGATTCCTCCGTCGATTCACGTAGAAGTCATCGACGTCGCGATGTGAGCTTGCTGCCACGGATCTCCGGCCGCGAAACTGTCGCGGCGTTCAAGCAGATCGGGTACGAAATCGATCGCCAGAAAGGAAGTCACATCGTATTACCATCGCGATGTGCCATTCCGCCGGCTGACGGTTCCCGATCATCGAGAAGCCGCCAAGGGACGCTGCGAGCCCTGATCCGCGACGCCGGAATCACAGTGGAGGAGTTCACGGCGCTGCTACGGAACTGACGCGTTCTGGCCGACAGCTGCAAACCGCATGGCGTCGCATTCTTCCCGCCGGTAGCGACCGCAGCGCTAAAGCTCTGGCTGGAGCACCGCAATTGCTCGGATCGCTGGTTCGAGTCCGGCGCCTGATCAGCGTCAACTATTTCGTTCGCCCGGCGACATTGAGCTAGAAGGACAGCCCAGCTTGAGGTCGTCAGGCTAGTCGGCTTGGCAGCGATGAAGTCGACGAGGCCGTCGCCGTTCAAGTCCATGTGCTCCTAGCGGCGTAAGCCGCTCAAGCCGAGACAATCACCAGAGTCAGCTCTGATGGCGTTTGTCGGCGACGGCATTGCAACCGGCTTCGCAAACGACGATCCCGTGTTGACGAACAACAAAGGTTCCAGCAGGTATTTTCCGACCGTACGCTGGCAGTCGCAGGCTGTACCCGCCCGAGCGGTAACGCCGGCCCCCTCACGGACGACCGGGCAATGGCATCCGGATCACGGTTACATTACTTTCGACGAGTCCGCCCGCGCTGGTGCTGACGGCTTCACGGGAGAAGTCGCGATGCCGCAGAAGTTCACTATTCGAGCCGACTGGGACGAGGAGGCGAAGGTTTGGGTCGCAACGAGCGATGACGTTCTCGGGCTCGCAACTGAGGCCGACACCATCCCGGAACTGGTTGAAAAGCTCGAACGCATCCTTCCCGAGCTGCTCGTAGAGAACGGTCAGCTCGACGCCGCCGATGGTCTCCTGGACGTTCCGTTCTGCGTGATGCACGAGCACGTCGCGCGCCTCCCATCGCACTGATCGGTGCCGCGTGCCTGACTGCGGACCTCGCGTCCGAAAAGTTTTCGCTGAGAACGGCTGCTACCTCGCACGCCAGGCCAAGGGCGACCACGAGCTCTGGTTCAGCCCCGTGAACGGACGCAAAGTGACGGTCGATACCAAGATCAAGTCGCGCCACACGGCGAACGGGGTCTTGAAGCAGGCCGGCCTGCCCAAAGTGTTTTGATTCAGTCCATCCGCAGCCCGTGGAGCAGAGACGCGTCGAGTGACCGGGCTCAGCCGCCGTGGCCGATTCGAATACTGCGCAGCCCCACCCGCGGCCGTAGCGCGCCCACGCCCCAGACCATCACAGCCGTGCGCACCGCTTCGCGTCGCGAAACACCGGCGCGACTGGAGAAGCGCGGGTCGGACGCCGTCAGCACCATGCGGTCCAGGAGCGCGAGCGCCGCGGCGGGCTCGAGGTCTTCGCGAAGGAACGGCGTCAGATGGCACACCACGATGTCCTTGCGCTCCGCGATTCTGCTGCGTGAAGCGCTAGAAGCTGGCCGCCATCATCCCCCCGCCCCGCGTCATATGACTCGCTACCACGGCGTGCTTGCGCCAAGAGCCGCCGCGCGCCGCCGCTCCGTATCGCCTGCGCCAGATCAGGGGCGAGGCGACAGCTGCCCGTCCGCCAGAGGCTGCGGCGGAACACGCGGCACAAGCGGTTCTTCTGCCACGTCCCCCGCGGCCGAAGAGCCACCTGCTCAACGGACTTCATTGGATCAGTCATCGCCAGCAAGGCCCTGCAGCAACGGTGGAGCCCGAAGCAGGCCGTCGCACCCGTGCCGCCGCCGGGGCCGGAGCGCCACAGGATGTCATGGGCGGAACTAATGCGCCGGGTGTTTGCGCTCGACGTGCTCCAGTTCCGCAGTGCGGTGGCGCTATGAGGATCATGGCCGTCGTCCATGATCGGCAGTTCGTACGAGCGGTCCTCGACTCGCTGCGTCTGCCGGCCAGGGCTCCACCGGCTACGCCCGCGCATGGTGTCCGCAGTTCCACCGACGAGGATTTCCCGGCCGAGTGCTGGCCTGACCAGTGAAGACCGCTCTTTGGCGGGGCCCGCCGACCCGCACCGCTGTAGCGGCGCCCGCCTGCATCAGGCCTGATTCCATGGAATGAATACCGGGTGCCCGGGTCCGTGGCCGGCCGGCGGCGGCCGCTACAAAGCCCCGCCTACTGGCGTCAGCGATAGGCGTCAGCGATAGGCGTCAGCGATAGCGGGTGGACATAACGCCCAGAGGCGGACCTTCGAGATTGTGTGCTGATTCTTCCTACGCGCTTCCTACGCGCTGAGAACTGCGAAACTGCGTGGATCTTCGGTGGCAGTCGATCGCAACACGACATCGAGGACAGCTTGATTGCGGACTCGAAAGACCGGGGTGTCGACGCACGTGGACAGGGTGACGATAGCGATATCGGTGCCACCGTAAAAACGATCAGGAGCCGAATCGTCGGCAACGGCAGCTTTGGCGGAGCGCTGCCGTTGGGCGGTCTTACGGTCTCGAGCGAAGGATTTATGTACATTGGTGACGGCACGAGCGG
>DASPMH010000295.1:0-3272 GCA_035627175.1 Terriglobales bacterium
GAGGTGGCCAGTAGCAGCAGGCACAAGGATGACAGAAGCCGCGGCAACGGCGCTATCCCCCGTGCTCGAGCTGATTGGGGTCGAGACGCATGGTGACGTTGTCCAGCAGCATCATGCGCTGCGCTTCGAGCTCGAGGACCATGCCGTCGCCGCGCACATCCATCGCCTTGCCGGTGATTTCGACCGGGCTCGAGCTCGAGATGGTGCCGTCGCCGTGATTGTAGATGGCACCGGCGGTGCTGATGCGGTAGTCGGCCAGAGCGACCTCGATGCCGCCGTCGACCTCGACCGTGGCGATCTCCTTGTCTTCGAGCCGGATGCGGCCCTGCTCACCGCGCATGCCGACCTCGCGGCCATCGGCGAGATACCAGGCGACGACCGGCTTGAGCACCATGATCACGCCCTGCTCTTCGAAGTAACGGGCATCGGCAGCGGCAACCTCCCAGACCTTGCGACCGTCCTGCATCTTGACTCGGCGGAAGTCCTGGATGCGCTGGGAGACTCCGGGCAGCATCTGCACCAATTTCCTCTCGATCAGGTCGCGGCGGTGTTGCCGCCACAGGCTGCCGCCGACCAACGATGCGATACCGCCGAGCAGGAGCACTGCGACCGCGCCTATGACAAAAGCGAGACGTCTGTTCATCTTGCACCGGCGCGACGCTGCCGCTGGGAGGCGGGACGATACCAGCGGGTCCGGAGCGAGTAAAGGTAACAGATTTTTCTTGCCACATTTTGGAATGACGTGATAAGGCGACCGACGTCATAGGGCAAAGTCGTCGCATGACGCGCCTGTGGGAACGTAGCTTTCGAGATCAACAGCAAGGGGGCGTGGGAGTCATGGTCCAAGGCACAGTTAAATGGTTCAGTGGCCAGAAGGGCTATGGGTTCATCACCAAGGATGACGGACAGGATGTCTTCGTCCATTTCTCTGCGATCCAGGGCGACGGCTTTCGTACCCTGCAGCAGGGAGAACGGGTGACCTTCGAAATCAGCGAGGGTCCGAAGGGCCTGCAAGCCGCCAACGTGAACCGGGCTTGAGCCCGGTACTCGGGAGCCCTCGCGGCGCCCGGCTACAAGCGATCCGTCTGCCTTGTTTTTCGACCTCGTGCTTCGCTAGGAAGCGGAGCACGCCATGAGCTTGAGAACCTGGGCCGCTTGGGGGGTGCATCTCTATACCGCCATCGGCGCACCGCTGGCGTTGATCGCGCTGGTTGCGTCCGGCCGGGGCTACTTTCAGCTCGCCTTCCTCTGCATGACCGTGGCGACCTTCATCGATTCGACCGACGGCGTGCTCGCCCGGCGGGTCGGCGTCAAGCAGGTGCTGCCGCAGATCGATGGCGCCCGGCTCGACGACATCGTCGACTATCTCAATTTCGTCGTCGTCCCGATCGTTGTCGCCTACCAGGCCGAGCTGATTCCCAGCACCTGGTGGGGGTTGCTGGTCGCCAGCGCCCCGCTGGTGGCGAGCGGATACGGCTTTTCGCAAGCCGACGCCAAGATCGAAGCGCCACGCGAAGACGGAGCACAGACCAACCACTACTTCACCGGCTTCCCCTCCTACTGGAACATCGTCGTCTTCTATCTCTACGCCTTCCAATCGTCGCAGTGGTTCAATGTAGCGCTACTGCTGATCTTCAGCCTGATGGTGTTCGTACCGATCCGCTACCTCTACCCCTCGCGCAACACTGTCGCCCGCAATCTGACCTACGGGCTCGGCGTGCTGTGGGCGCTGCTGATGATCGTCGTGCTGATCCAGCTGCCGCAGCCGTCGCAGACGCTGGTCTACATCTCTCTGTTCTACCCGATCTATTACGTCGGCTTGTCCTTCGCGCTGCACTTCCGCACCGCCTGAGCCTGCTCGCGGCGCGCGCGAGAAGACTTGCCGTTGCTGCGGCGGTAGGCGACAATCCCGCTCTCTCACCAAAAGCTTAGGAGAACGCCGGTGGCCCAAACCGCTCAATTGCGCAAGCTCACTCTGATCGAAAACGACGCTCAACGAGTCTTCGAGCTGCAACGACAAGCCTACCTGCGCCACCCCTACCCTTCGCTCGAAGAGCGGCTCGACAGCTTGAAGAAGCTCGAGCGGATCCTGGTCGACAACGCCGATGCGATCGCCGATGCGATCGACCAGGACTTCGGCCAGCGCTCCGCCGAAGAATCGAAGATGCTGGAGGTGTTCAGCTGCATCGACGGCATCCGCCACGCCCGCGCCAAGCTGCGCAAGTGGATCAAGCCACAGAAGCGCAGCGTCTCGGTACTCTTCGCCACCGGCAAGAACCGGGTCATTCCCCAGCCCAAGGGCATCGTCGGCATCGTCTCCCCCTGGAACTATCCGTTGTTCCTGACCATCAGCCCGCTGACCAGTGTGCTCGCGGCCGGCAACCGCGCCATGATCAAGATGGCGAGCAATTCACAGACGCTCTGCCGGCTGCTGCACGACAAAGTCCGCGAGCAATTCCCCGAAGATCTCGTCGCAATTCTTCCGGGTGTCCGGGCCCAGGATTTCTCCAGCCTGCCCTACGACCACATCATCTTCACCGGATCCGCCGACGCGGGCCGCACCGTGATGCGCTCGGCAGCGGAGAACTTGACCCCGGTGACCCTCGAGCTCGGCGGCAAATCGCCGACGATCATCGCCGAAGACTACGACATCAACGAAGCGGCGACCCACATCCTGTACGGCAAGTTCATCAACGCCGGCCAGACCTGCCTGGCGCCCGATTATCTGTTCGTGCCGCAGCAGCGCCGGGACGAGTTTGTCGAGAGCGCCAAGCGCATCATGGCCAAGCGCTATCCGAACATCAACGACCGCAGTTACACCGCGATCATCGACGAAAAATCCTACCGGCGCCTGCGCCACACTCTCGAAGACGCGGAGCGCAAGGGCGCAACGCTGGTCTCGCTCGTACCTGGCGCAACTTTCAATGATGAGCTCCGCAAGATTCCGCCGCATCTGGTGCTCGATGTCACCGACGACATGATCATCATGCAGGAGGAGATCTTCGGGCCGCTGCTGCCGGTGAAGACCTACCGGAACCTCGACGAGGTGCTCGCCTACATCAATTCCAAGGATCGTCCCCTCGGTCTCTACTTCTTCACCAAGGATGCCGCGGTCGAGGAGAAGCTACTCTACGGGACCATTTCCGGTGGCGTCACCATCAACAACTGCGTCCTGCACGTCGCGCAGCACGACCTCCCCTTCGGCGGCATCGGCGCGAGCGGCATGGGGCAGTACCACGGCTACGAGGGCTTCCTCGAGTTCAGCAAGCTGC
>DASPMH010000296.1:0-3532 GCA_035627175.1 Terriglobales bacterium
GCTTTGCGAACGACCGAGACCCGGATGCCGCTGACGGTCGGCGCGTGTGCCTCAGTAGTCATTCTGGCTTTTCACCAGTTCAAGTGTTCGCTCGGTAACCGCCGCATCATCGCCGAGCACCGAGGCGATCGCTTGTCGTACCTTCTTCGTCTTCATGACGTTGCCGCGCCAGTCGTCTTATGTTGGTTCTGACCGCCTAGTCCACAGCCAAACGCCAGGTCCGCGTTGCGATCGAGGTTGTCGTAGAACGCGCGGCTGGCCGGGGTCTTGAGCGACGCCGGATAGGCGCCGGCGTTGGGTCCCGCCTTGGCCTGCTTGGTCAGCTCGACGATCTTGGCCAGGTACTCGTGGTAGCTGAGCTCATCCTGCTTGCGTTGCGCGATCAGCGGTCGAGCAAGGCCGACATCTTCTCGTAGTACTTCGGATTGATCGGGGTCTCGTCGATGATCAGCTTGCGGACATTGTTCTCGATCGTCTCGGCGGTGGCGTTCTCCTTGTTGCGGATCGCCGCAGGCAAGGTTTTGCGACCGGAGTGGTGCGCCGACCAGGCGGTCCGAGGCAAGCTTGGCGGCGCGTTCCCTCTTTGAATTACCTTTACGAGCTCGATCACCATGGCGGAGGGCCTTTGGTCACTGAGTACGGGACCGGCTCCGTCGGCAGTGCGCCGATCGCTGCCCCGTTACTTCGCCGTGGCAGATAACCGCTGGCTCGGCTGCAGCCTTGCCCTGCTCGCAAAATGCTGGCACTGCTGGCGTATTGCCTTCATGAGCGTTCAAATCACGATCCGTGACGTTCCGGAGGAGGTTCGCGACGAGCTTGCTATGCGCGCGGCGCGGGCACGCAAGTCGATGCAGGAATTTTTGAAGGGTGAGCTCGAGCGGCTGGCTGCGGTTCCTTCGCTCGATACCTGGATCGAGCGAGTGCGAGAGCGCAAGAGCAGTACGCCGCGCCGAATCGCGAGTAAGCAGATTCTCCAACATCGCGATGCCGCGCGGCGGTGAGCGCCGTCGTAGATGCCTCGCTCCTGGTTGCCGCCCTGGTCGACAGTGGTGCGGATGGCGCATGGGCAGAAACAGTTCTGATCGAGGGAGACTTGGTGGCACCTCACCTGGTGCTGGTCGAGGCCACCAACGTCCTGAGCAGTCTCGAGCGCTGCAAAGCCTTGACCGCCCGCGAGGCCGCTGCGGCGCACGCTGACTTGCTGCAGCTAGAGATAGTGCTGGTGCCCTTCGAACCGTTCGGCGCAAGAGTCTGGGAACTGCGCCGCAACGTGTCCAGTTGTGATGCCTGGTACGTTGCGGTAGCCGAAGCGTTCGACATCCCGCTTGCCACTCTCGACCGGCGGCTTAGCCGATCCACCGGACCCACCTGCCGCTTCCGGTGGCCATAACCTTCCGCCTCAGCGGCGCCTGTCGCGGGTTGCTCAGTGCGGCGCGCGGCAGGCGAGGGCGGTGTGAAAGACCGAGCGGCAGCTCGCGATGCTTCCCGACCGGGGCGCGCTGCTGCGACGCTGGCGATCAGCTCGTTCGACGGTGACCGCCGGTCGCCGTCGAGGTAGCAGTCGGTAGAGTGCGGCGGCCGGGAGATGTTCAACCCCCGGCCGCCGGCGCTACCGCTTTGTAAAGCGGCGCAGGCCTACTGCATGGTGAAGTGATAGGTCGAGTCGTCGAGAACTGTCGTGATCGCCGCCGTCGTCAGCACCAACGCCCCGCTACTGGGGTCGCGTCGGATTGCGTCGACGGTTGGGCTCGCGCTGCCGTCCTTCAAGATCAACAGCGCACCGCTGCCGCTGTCGACGAAGATCACCCATGCCGTTGCCGAGGCGACATCGATCGCATCGGCGTGCACTTGTGAACCAGCCGAGCCGGCGCTCCAGTACATGCCATTGCCAGTCGAGCGAATGTATGTGGTCGAGGAGATCGTTTCGAACGAGAAGAACTCGTTGGCAGACATCACCTCGGCTGCGGTAGCGCTAAGCCCGCCGGTGCCGATGTCGAGCGTGACCAGCTGATTGCTGCTCCCCGAGCGCAGCGTGAAACCCTCGACGCAGCTACCGTTGTCCTGGAAGTCATCGAAGTAATCGCAGTCGGTGTGGAGGCCATCGATCGTCCTCAACATGCGGCAGACGCGACATTTGACCCGCTCGATGGCACAGCCGCCGAACTCCATTTCGTCGCTTGCGCCGACGCACTTGCCGGGGAACAGCGTGTCGAACGATTGTCCCGTCGCGCTGCACTTGTCGGCAATCGCGTTCGCGAACTTTTCCACCTTCTTGGTGATCTTGCCTTTGCCGTCGGCGGCGACTGAAGCGGGCAGGCTGACGTCGTCGATACACCAGGAGAGGCTGGCACCCGTATCGTCTGTATCAAGCATCTCTTTGTTGCAGCGGACGAACTGCTTGGTGGCGGCGTCGACGATGCCGTAGACCGATTTGACCACCGCCTGCTGGCAGACACAGCCTGGCTTGTTCGCGTCGCACGAGGCGGCTGCCGCGTCGAGATCGCCGCCGAACAGATCGTCGAACAGAGCGGTGACCGACTGCTGCGCCGGCACCACGACCTGCGACGCGCTCTGCGCGCCAAAGTCCGGCGGAGTCGCGCATTTCTTGGTCTCGACTGCGCCGACCTTGGCGACCGCCTTGGCGACCTTGCCGCCGGCATCGGCGGTCAGACAGCTCTGCGCCGAGCCGCCCGCCGGCTCGGCGCCCTTGTTGGCCGCTTTGAGACAACTGAGGTTGGCCTTGGCCTGCGCCGCGGCCACCTTGGCGCCGCCGGCGTTGAGACCGACCAGACACTTCTGTTGCGCGTCGGTCTGCACCTGCGCCCCCGCCGCCGCCGCAAGCCAGCACAGCGCGGAAACCAAACAACTGATCTTCCAAAACATGTGAACCCCCTGAAAATTTAGGTCGCGGTTCCTACAGGTCTTCGCCCACTTTCGCAAAGGGGCGTTCTAAATCCCCGCGCCTGCGGCTTCGGCCAACGCCGATCCCGACCAAGACGGGCCGTCGCTTGTTGGGTGAGGGAACCGGTACCCGAGGTGGGCCCTGGTGGCCGCGCTCTGCCGAGCTGCACCGCTCGGTGGGAAAAGCGTTGCGCTGAGGGGACCTTGCGCAGCCGTGAGTTGGACGTACGCTCGCGGGACCTACCCTGATCAAGGAGCCAGCGATGCGCTCTGCCCCAGTCTTCCTTCTGATGCTTCTCTTGACACTCTTCGGTTGCAGCCGCTCGTCGCAGCTGCCGATCACCGCCACCATCGGGCCCAACCCTCACCTCGAGCCTCCCGAGGATTCGCTGCTTCCGATCATGGAAGTCGCGCCTGCAAACCGTTGGCCGGCGGGAACGAACCCGATCCCGGCCGAGGGGCTGGCGGTCAACCTCTTCTCCGCCGGTCTCGACCACCCGCGCTGGTTATACGTGCTGCCGAACGGCGATGTGCTCGTCGCCGAAACCAACGCGCCACCGCGGCCGAAGGAAGCAAAGTCGATCAAGGGGATGCTGATGCAGGCGGTGATGAAGGTCACCGGTTCGAAGAC
>DASPMH010000297.1:0-3354 GCA_035627175.1 Terriglobales bacterium
CCCCTCCGTACGCTCGACCGCCAGGGTCGCTCGGCCTGGGCGCAACTGCTGGCGTGTCGCGGCGGCGGACCGAGTCGCATTCCTGGTCGACGGCGCCGACTATTTCGCTGCCTTCGCGGCGGCGGCGCAGAAGGCGCAGCAGTCGATCGTCATCCTCGCTTGGGATTTCAATGGCGCGATCGACATCAATCCCAACGCCGCTACCTCGGCGCAGCACCCCGGCCTGCGCCTCGACGTCTTTCTTGACGGCTTGCTCAAGCAGCGTCCCGAGCTGAAGATCCATGTCCTCGATTGGGACTACGCCGTCTTCTATTCGTTCGAGCGCCAGATGCTGCCGGAGTACCGCTTTCGCTGGTGGACCGACCAGCGTTTTCATTTCCGCCTCGACAGCAATCATCCCGTCGGCGCCTCGCATCATCAGAAGATCGCGGTGATAGACGACAAGGTCGCCTTCTGCGGCGGCATCGATTTCGCCCCCGGCCGCTGGGATACCCACGAGCACCGCGGCGGCGACCCTCGCCGCGCCGATCCTCAGGGCAAGCTGCTCGGCCCCTACCACGATGCGATGATGGTGTTCGACGGTGAGGCGGCAGCTGCCATCGGCGAGCTGGCGCGCGATCGCTGGCAGCGGGCTACCGGCCAGCAGCTCAAGCGCCCGCATGCCTCCGGCGATCCCTGGCCGACTTTCGTCCGCCCGGAGATGCGCGAGGTCAAAGTCGCCATCGCCCGCAGCGATCCGCTGGCCGGCGGTCCGAACGGTATCCGTGAGATCGAGACGCTCTACGTCGATGCGATCGCGGCGGCGCGGCGGACGATCTACATCGAGTGCCAATACCTGACCGCGACCCGCGTCGGCGAGGCTCTGGTGAAACGACTGCGCGAACGCGGCGGTCCGGAAGTAGTGGTGATCACCACCCACACCTGCGCCGGTTGGCTCGAGGAGAGCACCATGGGTGTATTGCGGGCGCGCATGATGCGGCGGCTCAAGTCGGCCGATCGCGAGCACCGGCTGAAGATCTTCTGCCCGACCGTGCCCGATCTCGGCGAGTGTCGCTACACCGTGCATGCCAAGCTGATGATCGTCGATGACGCGATGGTGCGAATCGGCTCGGCCAATCTCAACAACCGCTCGATGGGCCTCGATACCGAATGTGATGTAGCGGTCGAAAGCGCCGGCGACGCCAATGTTGCCGCAGCGATTTTGCAGTTGCGCCACCGCTTGCTCGCCGAGCATCTCGGCACCACGCCGCAAGTCGTTGCCGAAGCGGTGGCGCAGCACGGCTCGCTCGCCGCCGCCATCGAGCATCTTGGCAACCCGCCTCATACTCTCGTGCCCCTCGAAGGCAGCGTCTCCGAGTGGCTCGACGAAGTAGTGCCGGAGGCATCGGTAGTCGATCCCGACCGACCCATCCATTCGGAGGCCTTGTTGGAAACCATGGGATTCATCCCCGACGAACGTGGCGTGATCGCCCGGCATTGGCCGTGGCTGGTGGTGGTGCTGGGGCTGATCGCGGCCGCGATCTTCTGGAAGACACCGATGGCGCGCGAATGGGTCGATCCGAAGCGGCTGGCGGCGTGGGCGGTCAGCTTGCGTGACAGCCCTTGGGGTTTGGTGGTCAGCTTGGCGGCCTTCGTTCTCGGATCGTTTGTGCTGCTGCCGGTGACGGCGCTGGTCATCGCCACGGCGCTGGCGTTCGGTCCCTGGCTCGGCTTCGCCTACTCCTCGGCGGGCATGCTAGCGGGCGCACTGGCGGGATATTGGCTCGGCCGCTGGCTCGGCAAGGACACCATTCGCAAGCTCGCCGGCAAACGCCTCAACAAGGTGCGCCAGCGCCTGACCCGCCATGGCGTGCTCGCCGTCGCGATTGTGCGAATGATTCCGGTCGCGCCATTCACCATCGTCAATCTTATCGCGGGCATGTCTCAGGTGCGGATGCGGGATTTCACCCTCGGCACCATCCTCGGCACCCTCCCCGGCCTGCTGCTGATGACCGTCTTCGCACGAACTCTGGCAGCGGCGATCACCGATCCGAGCGCCGGCAACCTGGTGGTGGTGACGATCGTCGTACTCCTCTTCGCCGGCTCGGGTTTGCTACTGCGGCGGCGCTCACCACGTCCCACCCCACGATTGGCCGATTGATCCGCGAGGCGTCGTGGTGCATGCCGGCGCCATAAGACGATGCACAATCGCGACAACGGCAATCACGTCATCCGAGTGGCGTCGTACAACATCCACCGCTGTGTCGGCCTCGACGGCCGCCACGATCCCGATCGCGTCGCCGGCGTGTTGCGCGAGCTCGATGCCGACCTGATCGGGCTGCAGGAGGTCGACTCGCGCTACCACGTCGAAGGCGGCATCGACCAGATCGACTATCTGGCGCAGTCGAGCGGCTTTTATCCGATCTCCGGCCCGACGTTGATCCGCGAGGATGCCAGCTATGGCAACGCGCTGCTGACGCGCTGGCCGCCGCTGACCGTCGAGCTGCTCGACCTGAGCGTCGACGGTCGTGAGAAACGGGGCGCGATCGACGTCGCGGTCGAGGTCGCCGGCATCAAGATGCGCATCGTCGTCACCCACTTCGGCCTCGGCTTGTGGGAGCGCAAGGTGCAGACCAACGTCTTGCTCAAGATCCTCGGCGACGCCACCGAGCCGCTGACGGTGCTCTGCGGCGACTTCAACGAGTGGGTGCCGCGCTGGCCGACGGTGCGGCTGCTCGACCTGCGGCTCGGTCGAGCCCGCTCGGCCAAGACGTTCCCGGCACGCTGGCCGGCGCTCGGCCTCGACCGCATTTGGGTGCAACCGAATCACGCCGTCCGCGAGGTCCGCGCCCACAACACCGCCCTGGCGCGGGTAGCGTCGGATCACCTCCCCCTAGTCGCCTCGATCGAGCTCCCCTAGAGCTGTAGCGCGCGCTCTCCGAGCGCGCCTTGGCCAACCGCCCCCCACCGGTCGGCTCGGAGAGCCGACGCTACAGCCTTTACGGTTAGCTTGCTTGACGGAGGAGCTTGGCTGGGGCGAACCAGAGTAGGTAGCCTGGGAGCTTGGGTGGGATCGCGCTGACCTCGATCGCTGCGACCGCGCCCTTCTTGAACGGCAGCGGTACCAAGCCCGAGGATCCCGTCAGCAGATACGACGCGAGCTCGCCCATGTGCGGCTGATGTCCCACCAGCATCACCGAGTCGAGGTTGGCGTAGTCGCGCAATTGCCGCATCACTTCCTCGGCGTGGGCCCCCGGCGCGAGCGCAGTCATCTCCTGCACCGGGATCTTGCCGAGCACACCCGCGGTCAGCTCCGCCGTCTGCCAGGCGCGAATCAACGGGCTGGCGAGGATGACTTCGGGGGCGACCTCGAGC
>DASPMH010000298.1:0-10260 GCA_035627175.1 Terriglobales bacterium
CACAACGGCGATCACTGCTGGGGCAACCAGCTGTTCCCCGGCGCCGAAATCATCGGCCACCGCCTGTGCGCCGAGCAGTTCGGCCGCGAGCAGCCGGTGGCGATGCAAGCCCTAAAGGAAGCGAGCCGGCATCCGAGCGCAGATGAGGGCCTACGGTGGTTTGCCGGCGTGCTCGAGCCGTGGGATTTCCGCGACATCGAGCTGACCCCGCCGACCACTCTGATCGACGAGCGACTGGTGCTCGATCTCGATGGCACCGTCGCGGAATTGATCTACGTCGGTCCGGCTCATACCGGCGGAGACGTGATCGTCCACCTTCCCCAGCAAAAGGTGATTTTCGCCGGCGATGTGCTCTTTCGACTGTGCACCCCTATCGGCTGGGACGGCACTTACGCGCGCTGGTGCGAAGCGCTCGATCGCATCAACGCTCTCGGTCCGGAGGTGATCGTACCGGGACACGGCCCGCTGTGCGGAGCCGAGGGGCCGGCGGAGATGAAGGCCTACCTCGAGTATGTCCGCAGCGAAGCCGAGCGGTGGTTTCGGGCCGACGTCCCTGCGCTCGAAGCGGCCAAGCGCATCGAGCTCGGTCCGTATGCCGATTGGGCCGAGCCCGAGCGCATCGTCTTCAATGTCGAACGCGCCTATCGCGAGCTGCGCGGCGAGGCCTGGGATACTCCGATCGATGTCGGACGGGCCTTCGCCGAAATGCACCAGGTGCGCAGCGAAATCCGCCGTCGCCGCGCCAAGTAGAGGTCAGTGGCGGTGTCCCTCGAGCTTGCCCAAAGCTAGTGCCGCCAGATTGCGGATGCTCTCGTCGTGGTGACGCTCGGCAATCTCGGCCAAGGCGGCGCGCCCGGCAGGTCCGGCGGCATCGAGCGCCAGCACTGCGCCCTTGGCAAGTTCGAGGGCCTCGCCCGCTACGATCGCCCGTAGCTGCGGCACCACGGCAGCGCGATGCTTCCCAAGCGCCCGTGCCGCGGCCAGGCGGACCTGCGGATCCAAGTCGGCGAGCAGCGGGGCCACCTGGTCGACGATCGCCGGACCGGCTAGTGCGATCGCGCTCTCGACCGCGGCAGCCCGCACCGGCGGCGCAGGATCGCTAAGCGCAAGCCCCAGCAAGCGCTCGCGATGGTCGCTGTGACGCGCCCAACGTGCCCCGACCAGGCGCAGCTCCGGCTGCGGCCGGCTCAGCAGATCCCCGACTTCGCTGGCCGTCAGCCCGCCGCCGATCCGTGCAAGTGCGTCCCAGCTTTCGGCTTCGAGATCCGTGCCTGCCGCCAGCAAGCGTCTCAGCGCCGGCGCAACCACAGTCAGCTGGCGTTCGCCACACAACGCCAATATCGCTCGGCGCAAGGACACGTCGCGTCGCCGGTCTGCGACGAGGTCCACCAGTCGCTCGCGCGCTTGCGGCGACAGCTGCGTGTCGAGGCCATCGATCGTGGCGAGGGTCGCGACCGCCGACTGCGGCAGATCGCCACCCGCTCGTCGGGCGATATCGACTAACGCTTCGATGCCCAAAGGCGTTTGTCGCTCGCCTGCGGGAATGGCCAGGTAGGCTTGTAAGGCAGCGCTGCTGCTCGCATCGGGATGGTGCATTACCGCAGCGCCATTTGCCGCGATCGCCGCGATCCCGCTGCGCTGCTCGCTGTCAGGAAAGCGCTCGCGCCAGATCGATCCAGGCGGCAGCAGAGCGAGCACCACCAGCACGCGCGCGCCGCTCTCCAAGCGCGATGCCCGGGTGCTAGCGAGCTCCTCCCATGCCACGGTGAGGGAACTGCCCGGGCGCAGCGTGCGGCGGATCGGATCGTGCACCTCTGGCGCGATGGCGACGACGGACTCGATAGCGAGACGAGCGGAACGGCCGTGGACGTCGATCTTCCGGACCTCGCCTACGGTTCCCGTCACCGTAGCGATCGCGCTGCTCGCGGCCGTGACCACCTCCGCGCCACCTCGCGGCGGCGCGGAGGGTTTCGAATGGCAGGCGGGGATGAGCACAAGTGCCACCGCCAAGCCGCAGACGATCGACTTCGCTGTGCGCTGCGCCACAGTCACGGCGCCAGCGGCGCCTGAAAGCCGGCGACGCCGTCGACATCGGCATAGAGCGCATTGGTGTAGCCGAGCGACATTACGCCACTCTCGCCGAGGTTGCCGTCGACGAGATCGTCGAGAGTCGTATTGCTCGCTGTATCGAGGTCGCTCACCATTACCGGGAACAGCGGGCGCGATATGCCGTCGCTGCCTCTGACGATGGCGACGAACCAGGTGTCCTCGCTCAGATCGTCGAACGACACCGAAACATTCGCTTCGAGGCGCTCTGCGCCGGCGATTTCGGGAAAGACGTTGAGGCGCTGGATGGTGAAGTCGGTGCCGGCGCGCAGGACCAGCGTGGGCGTGCTGGTAAAGCCCACGGCAATCTCTCCGTTGAAAGACGTCGGGGTGGTATTGGCGTTGGCGTACACCTCGATGGTGTCGAATTCGGCCCACGCCGGCGATTGGACCCGAATCTGCAGCTGGACATCGCGATTGTCGGACCGAACCAGCGTTTCGCCGTCCAAGGTAAGGTCGGCGAAGCGTCCCGAGCCATCGGCTGCTGTCAGTCGTGTCTCGATGAACGGACCTTGTCCTCCGATAGCGCGGCCGGCATCGACGGCGGCGGCGACGTCGTCGGAATCGACCCGGCGCGGATCGTCGGTGGGGGAGGCGGTCCAGGTTCGCGCGCCGGCCGCGTTCAGCGTGGTGAATTCATGGGTGTCGGTGTCGGCGATCCCGGTGGTCAGTAGCCCTTGGTTCAGATGATTGAACCAGATGCCCAGGCGGAGGCGGATGAACTCGTCGAGCTGCTTCGATCGCGAGGCGCCGTTCCATACCTCGAGTGCGGGAAAGTGGTGGAACAGGTTGGTGGTGGTGGGGTCGAGGCGCAGGCGTAGCTTTTCCTCGGCCGTGACGAACGATTGCGGCGGCACCAGCGAGGTGTCGATCTTCAGCGGCACGAAGTGGGTCTCGATGTGGTTGATTTGAATCGTGGTGCTGGCGCGGCTGACTGGGTTGTCGAGCGCGAGCGCGGCAATCTCGGCAGGCGTAGCATTGTAGGAGCCGGAGGAGACGAAGCCCTCGCCCGGCGGTGCGGCGACAGCCCAGTCGGTCGATCCACCCGATGGGCGATCATCGTCGACAGCGAACGGATAGGCGTTGAAGTGGCCGTAATCGCCGGTGGTGATCTCTTCGCCAGTGGTGGTGTGGAGGAAGTTCTCGAAGCCGAGCGCCTCGATGTGGGGCCGCAAGTCGGTATGGGCCTCGTGGTCGGTCATGATCAGGTTGTCGATGCCTTCGCCGGCGAACTGGAAGATGCGGTTGCGGTGACTGACACGCGAATCGGCGCTGTGGATGCCATGGACGTGAAAGTCCGACGAGATGAAGCCGGTGGAATCGATCACCGGCGCGAGGCTCGCTTGCACCTGAGCGGTCTGACCGGCAGCGACGGTGATCCGCTGCAGGAACAGCGAGTACTCGGTGCCGCGCGAGACCGCGACGACGTAATCGCCCGGCTCCATCTCTAGCTCGGCGATGCCTGCGGCATCGGCATACTCGAGCCAGGCGAAGCCGAACGGCACCGGATCCTTGGTGACGTCGTAGAACAGGCCGGAGCGGGTCTGGCCGATCGGACTGGAGAAGGTGATGACGAATTCCGGGCTGGGATCGAATCCGACAATACTGATGCGCGCGGGTAGCGGCCGATCGCCAGGGCCGGTGACTTCGACACGCACTCGGCCGGTCGGGGGAAGGTCGATGTTCTGCACGACCGTCTGGCCGGCAACGAGGTCATGTTCGTGAAAGATCGGTATCGTGCCGCCGCCCTCGTAGAGATAGCCGCGTTTGCCGGCCGCAACCAGATAATTGCCGGGCCGCAAGGTGCCGGCGTAACAACCGTCGCTGCCGGTGGTGAACTGCGAGGCCAACTGGCGGATGTCTGCGGCGCCCCTGCCGACGCTGACGCGCGCCTGGGGCAGGGGCACCCCTCCCGCCGTGATGCAGCCCCGGATGGTGGCGGTGTTGGCGCCGGTGACCTCGTGCTCGATGTCGATGGCATTGGCCATGCTGCCGTCGCCGACGCCGAAGAAACGGGTGAAGGAGCGCGATCCACCCGCGGGCACGACGAAATTCGGCGGCTCGCCGCTGGTAACCAGGTTCACCACCAACTGATTGCGGAGGATGTACGAGACACCGGAAGTGGTGAAGAACGAAGAGCGATCGCTCTGAGCTGCGGGGAGGAGGACCAGCGAATAGTCGACGCCCTCGGCCTCGCCGGTGCCGATGTAGCTGAGGGCGCTGAGGCGGTTGGTGAGGATCTCCCCGATGCCGGCGCCGAGGGTGGTGAATTGGTCGAGCTCGCCTGAGCCGTTGATGTAATCGCCGACATAAAAGCCGCGCGCCTCCGGCTCGTTGTTGAAGATGGTGGTAGTGAGGTCGAGGTAGCGCTTCTCCGGCGACAGGCGATACTCGGTGCAGCCTTCGACTTCGCTGTCGACGTCGTCGGCGCTGGCTGGGAAGGTCAAGCCGGCAGTGGCGATCAGCTCCGATGGATTGATGAAGTCGATGATGTCATCCGGCCCACAGGTGCGAATGATCGCCGCGGTGCCGTCCTCGCCGTCGTTGACAATCTCGATCGTCTGGGCGTTGATTACCGTCTCGATATTGATGGCCGGCTGGATCTCGAGGAAGTTGTCGGTGCCCGGCCGGCTGACCAACTCGGCGTCGATCAAGTTTCCGCCGAAGGTGCCGACACTGTAGAGATCGCGCTTGGCGGCATCCTGGATGATGAAACGCGCCTCGCCGTTTTCGAGCAGGTAGTCGCCGACGCGGCCGTGAGCGAGTGGGCCGCGGATCAGCTGATCTTCGCTGCGGATGCGCGACGCTCGCGCCTTCGGAGGTAGATAGCGGAAGCCCTGTCTTTCGCTGACGCGACCGCTGCCGCCGGTACGGGTGACCACAGCTTCGACGACATTGTCGTCGCGCAGCGGTGGTCCGGGTTGGACCATCGCCGTGAAGGTGCTCGGCCCTCCGCTGAGATCGAGCCGCTCGTCGTTCAGCCGCAGCTCCAAGGTCGTGGCATCGAAGAGTTGCGCATCGATCTCCACTTCGACTGCGAAGGCGAAGTTGGTGACAGTGCCGGTAGTAATTGGCCCACGGAAAGTGATCTCTGCGTCGGAGTCGTCATCACTCGACGAATCACAGGCTGTCGCGGCAATGGCGATCGAAGCGATCAACAACAGGTTTCGGCAACGCATGCGCTCTCCTCCGGTATGGCTGGTGACGTGGCATACGCCCGGCGCCATAGCGATGACAAGGACAGCGGCGGCCGTTGTGACCCCGGCGCCATTCTGTGATGCTGCGCGCCGTGGATCGGTCATCACAGGCGGCGCCGGCGGGCACCGCGGTCGAAGCTGCCGGGCTCGATCGCTATCTGATCCTGTTGTTCTTGCTGCTGTCGACGGCGACGCTGTTCGACGGCTTCGATGCGGCGATCATGTCGCTTGCCGCGCCCGACATCCGCGCCTCGCTCGACATCCCTGTCGGCCAATGGGGCTACATCTTCGGTATCTGCCGCCTCGGCATGGTCGCCTCATTTCTATTCCTGCTCTACGCCGACAGCTTCGGACGGCGCACCGCTACCATGCTGACGGTCGTCGGCTTCACGCTCTTCACCGGCTTGACCGCGCTGGCCACCGACAAGTGGCAGTTCACACTGTTCCAGTTCCTCGCCCGAATCTTCCTCACCGCAGAGTACGCCCTCGCGGTGATCATGGTCAGCGAAGAATTCCCGGCGCGACTGCGCGGTCGCGCCATCGCGGTCCTGACCAGCCTGGCGACTCTCGGCGTGGTGCTGATCGCCAAGCTGCAGCCGTACATCCTGGTGCAGGGGGGCCAGCCGGGTAATTGGCTCCACGCAAGCGGCAGCGCCCTCGTCGCTGCGGTGCAATCGGCGCTCGGTCTGGAGGTGGATCACGCCAACTGGCGAGTCCTGTACCTGTTCGGCGTCGCTCCACTGGTGCTGGTATTCGTCTTGCGTTTCGGCATGCGCGAAACGCGGCGGTTCGAAGCCTTGTCGATCGATCGGCCAAGGCGAACCTGGAGCGAGCACTGGCAGAATGCCCGCAGACCATGGCAGAAGCGCTATCGTCGGCGGACTCTGATCGTCACCATCTTATGGAACTGCGTCCATCTGGTGACCGCCCCAGCCATCGGCTTCTGGGTAATTTATGCCCGCGAGAAGCTCCTCTTCGATCCTTTCCTGATCGGCGACATCGTTTTCTGGGCCTATCTCTGTGGCATCGGCGGTCATTTTCTGGCCGGTGTCGCCATCGATCGCATCGGCCGCAAACCGACCTGTGCAATCTTCTACGTGCTCGCCAGCTTCGCGATCATGGGCCTGTTTCAGAGCACCTCGGTAGCAGGGCAATATTTCTGGCAGATCACCACCGTCTTCTGCTTCTTGGCTGCCGGCACCGCGACCCACGTCTATGCCTCCGAGCTTTTTCCGACAGAGATCCGCGCCACAGGCTACGGCTGGACGACCAACCTCTTCGGCCGAATCATGGAGGTAGCCACCCCTCTTCTGGTCGGCACCTTCGTCGAGAGCCTCGGCATTTCCTGGTCGGTGACACTATTGGCCTTCGGACCGATCGTCGGAGCGGTCGTGGTCATGCTGTATGCGCCGGAGACCCGCGGTCTGACGCTCGAGGAGATCGAGACGGAGCTCGGGGAGGCCCTGTCAGGCGATTGACGATGCTATCGCAACACACGCCAAGTTGTCGCCGCCACCGTGGCTTGCAACGCGGATTTCTCTGGATGACAGCGTGGCACGGTCATTGCCTTTCTGGGGCAAGTTCGTCGGAGGGTGAGTGCATGCTGGGCCGGGTGAAGCGGCAACGATCGGACGCCGCAGCTACTATCGATGTGGCGCGGTGGATCGACAAAATCGAGGAGTGCCTCAAGACGTCGCAGGATCGCGGCGAGCTTCTCGATGGCTTGGCCATTCTCCAGCGCTGGCAATTCGACGACATGATCGACGATTCCTCACGCGAGCGCGCCCGCCTGCTGGTGCGGCGTTTCGCCCCTTGGCCGATGTTCGGCCAATCGAGCTGAGGCGGCGTGCACATCCTGGAGCAGATCGAAGCAATCAAGCGGCTCAAGTACCGCTATTTCCGCTGTCTCGACTGCAAGGACTGGGAGACTCTGGCGGAATGCTTCACCGCCGACGCCACCGTCGCCTACGACAGCGGCAAGTTTTCATTTTCGGGCCGGTCCGAGGTGATGGGTTTTCTCCGTGGCGCCCTCGGCAGCCGCGAGGTGATCAGCCTGCATCAGGGTCATCATCCTGAGGTTGAAATCAGCGGTGAGATCGCTACCGGCATCTGGTACCTCGAGGATTATCTGATCTTCGTGCCGACCAACACCCGCATCCGCGGGGCTGGGTTCTACCGCGACGAGTACCTTTGCGAGGGCGGTGTTTGGAAGATCAAGCACACCGGGTATGTGCGGTCTTTCGAAGAAATTCAGGACGGCAACGCCACCCCGCCGCTCTGGGTGCTGACCAATTACGGCGATCACCTCCGCCGGGCTTGATCGTCTGCTGCCGCCGGCGCCGGCGAAACGAAGATTGGCGACGACCAGGCCCGCTCTTCGGTCGCGACGAGGCATTCGTCGCCCGCCGAGGTGCGGTAGTCGCCGTAGCAAGGGCGGACCTCGATGCAGCGGCCCGCGGCGTCATAGCGGCAGCGCTCGCCCTCGGCATTGACCGCAGGTGTCTCCTGCTGGATGGCGCGCACGTAGTAGAGCGCCTCGCGGCCACCGCTCAACAGCTCGTCGTCTTCGAACTCGACGACACAGCCGGCGAGTGAGGCGGTGCAGGGCAAGGTCAGCCAAGGATCTTCGATCAGCGGTCGCAACCGCTCGCCCGGAGTGATCTGGGGGCGTATGCGGACCACTTCGATGCGCTTGATCAGATGGCGCTCGTCGCGCGGGTTGTAACACTCGTTGTTGCACAACCGATCGAGGCGTTGCGCCGACAAGCCGCTGCGCGACTCCTCCGGGCAGCCGGGATCTTGTTTGAAGCTGCCGGCGGCACGTACCTGAAAGCGCGGCCGCTTGCTCACGGTGGCGCGCGAGCCCATCGGTAGGCGATTGCCGCTGCCGTCGATCAGATCGAACCACAGCAGGATGCGCGGTCCGCTGGTGCCGTAGACCTCCTTGCGTTTGAGCGATTGCCAGATGGCGTGGCGCGATCGGCCCTGGGCATGCACCGCGACCAAGCCGCCGGTGAGGAAGAACGATGCGGCGCGCTCGAAGTCGAGGCGTTCGAAGGCGGAAACTTCGATCTCGGCAATCGAGCGCGGCTCTTCTGCCGGTGTCTCTTGCGAGCGCGGCACCATGCGCTCGAACCAGGAGGCATCCCGCGGTCCGCGCGCTTCCGTGTTCTGCAGCCGGCCGTATTCCTTGTAGCCGGTGCCGGGGCGAGCGGAGTGATTGTCGCTGGAGGCGACGAAGCCGAAGTCGAAACGCAGCGGCTCGGCCGGGTTGTCGAGATTCGAGAGTGCCATGATCGACTGCACCGAGCTGCGCGGGCGGTAGTTGAACGCCGGCTGGAAGCAGTCGGGGCAGCTGCCGCAACCCTGCCAATCGGTGATCTGCGCGCCGGGCACGGTCAGACGCGCCGAGATGCCGCCTTCGAGGTAATCGCGTTGCGCCTTCTGCACGCGTCGCTCGCAATCGTCCGACGCGCCGTCGCGGCAGCGCTTGCGGATGATCTCACCGGCTCGCCAGCAGCAGGGCTCGTAAGCGCCTTGTGGCGGCGGACAGATCGCATTGCCGTCATTGTCGAAGTCGATCTCCTTCCAGTCGCGGTACTCCTCGGAGCTCCCATGCCCGGAGAACACCTCGATCAAGCGTTGCTTTTCGGTATCGTGCTGTGTCGGATTGAGCTGTTTCTCCCAGCTCGAACCGAGCGGGGTATAGATGCCCCAGGTGGTGCCGTGGGGGATCACCAAGGTGTCGAGGCCCCACTGGTTGAGCTTCTCGAACAGCTCCGCCGGAGTCGCGGCGCCTTCGGAGCACTCCGCCGATAGCTGCCGCGTATCCACGCCCGCAGGGCAGGGCTCGAGCTCGGCGAGCTCTTCGCGAAACTTGAAGATGTCGTAATAGACCTGGCGATTGCTCCAATCGAGCAGCGGTAGCATGTAGCGCTGCAGGAACGGAACTTTCTGCCGCATCACCTGGGTGGCGGTGCCACCCGCATGAATCGGCCGCTTCGGCAGCGACTCCGGCCGATAGTCCTCGAACAAGACGTTCTTGTGGCCGTAGTGGTTCTCGCGGCGGTCGCCGATCTGGGTCCACTCCCACCCGGCAAAGGCGACCAGGTCCGGGTTCTCGGGATCACCGGCGATCTCATTACATTGCGCGATCGAGCCGATGGTTTCACGCCAGCGCAACGGCGTCAGGCCTTCGGCGTGATCGGTGATCGCCCAGAAATCGAGGGCGGAGCAATAGCGAGCATAGTCGCAGGCATTGGCGACGGGGCTGGTGCCTTCGCCTTGGAGAATGGGCAGACCCATCATGAAGGCGTCCATCGAAAAGGTGGAGTGTACGTGCAGGTCGCCGAACAGGATTTGCTTGGCGTCGAGGTCGACCTTGGCGCGCGAGGCGAGGGTGGTGGTGGTGCGTCGTTCGGCGGCGGCACGGGTGGCGAGGACCTCCGGCGTGATCCTCTTGCCCTCGATTTCGCCGGGGCCATGGTGGTCGCCGCAGCTCGCCAGGATCAGCAGCGCCAACACGATCGCTCTCGGCTTGGTATCGCCCATCCACTCCTCCTCCGCGGCGCGAGTATCAGCTGTCAGGGGCGCCGTACAAGGTATCGAGCGCTCTTCCCTCGATGCGCCGAGCCTGCTATCGAGGTGAACAAACGTTCATTTGAAGGAGCGCTTCATGCAGTACGAGCTGGTGTCCGCGGATTCGCACATCATCGAGCCTCCCGATCTTTGGGAGAAATGGCTGCCTCGCCCATTCCAAAATCGGGCCCCCAGAGTCGTCGACGATGGCGAGGGCGGACACGGCTGGGACTTCCGCGACGGCGGCAAGCCGATGACCATCGGCCTGGTCACCAAGACCCGCGGCAAGAGCTACGACGAGATGCGCTGGGGCGGCAGCCGCTACGATACCATCAATCAAGGCTGCTACCTCGCCAAAGACCGTGTTGCCGAGATGCTC
>DASPMH010000299.1:0-3319 GCA_035627175.1 Terriglobales bacterium
CTTCGTGGTGACCCGCATGCATGGAGTCACTCCCTTTCACGGCACCGAGCTCGACAGCTTGTTGCGCAACATGAAGATCGAGACGGTAGTCGCGACCGGCGTGTCGGTGAACGTGGCGATCACCGGGCTGACGATGGAGGCGGTCAACAACGGCTACCAGGTCGTCATCCCGCGCGATGCGGTCGCGGGGACTCCGGACGAGTATGTCGACAGCGTCCTGCAACATACGCTGCGGCTGCTGGCGACGATTTCGACTGCCGAGGAGATCGGGCGCATGTGGAGCCAGGTGTGAGACAAGTATGGGCGGGCGGCGGATCTGAAACGTGCGGTTGAATGGAGGGCTGAGATGTCGAAGCGGTTCGATGGGTACAATGTTTTCGTCACCGGTGCCGCCTCGGGCGTTGGTCGGGCGACGGCCGTGCTGCTCGCCTCCGAGGGCGCGCAGGTCATCGCGGCTGACGTCAACCGTGAGGGATTGGCCGAGACCGTCGAGACGATCCGCGCCAGCGGCGGGCAGGTGCACGCTGACGAGTGCAATGTTGCCGACGCCGCTTCGGTGCGCCAGGCGATCGCTCGCGCGGCCGAGCAGCTCGGCGGGCTGAAGGTGTTGGTCAATGCGGCCGGAGTCGGCAAGAGCCAGCGCTTCGAAGAGCTCGCCGAGGACGAATGGCGGCGGGTAATGTCGGTCAATCTCGACGGCGCCTTCTTCGCGATGCAGGCTGCCCTGCCCTACCTGCTGGCGAATCGCGGCAACATCGTCAACGTCGCCTCGATCGCAGGTCTGCGCGGCCAGGCCTACAACGCGGCGTACTGTGCCTCGAAGGCCGGGCTGATCAACCTTACCCGTTCGATCGCACTCGAGTTCGCCAGCCGGAAGGTCCGCGCCAACTGCATCTGCCCGGGCGGCATCAAGACTCCGCTGATCCGCAACTTCATTCCCCAGCAGGACTTCGAGCCCAGCCTGATCGCCTACTTCTCGCCGCCGGTGCCGCATCGCCTGGCCGATCCCGAATCGGTAGCCAAGGTGATTGCCTTCCTCGCCTCCGACGACGCCAAGCACATCAGCGGCAGCGCGCTGGTCGCCGACGACGCGACCTTGGCCTAGAGCGATGCTGCTCGAGGTTCTGGCGCAGCGGGCGCGCGAGCAGCCTGACCGCGTATTTCTCCTGCACGAGGGCCAGCGAGTCAGCTACGCCGACTTCGAGTTGGCCAGCAACCGAGCCGCGCATGCGCTGATCGCACTCGGCGTCGGCAAAGGAGATCGCGTCACCTTGGCGATGGCGAACTCGGTCGAGTATCTGGTCGCCGCCTTCGGCGCGCTCAAGGCCGGAGCGATCTACAATCCGGTCAATGCGCAGCTCGGCGCCGAGGAGCTCGGCTTCATCCTGAAGCACGCCGAGCCCAAGGTGCTGCTGACAGACGACGCCAACGTCGACCACCTACGCCATCCGCTGCTTACGCTGCCGACGAGTTGTACGATCGCGCTGTATTCCCCGTCCTCGTCCTCGAGCTCCGCGCCGCAAGCCGCGATCGACTTCTCGCGCGCGGTTGCCGCTGCCTCGCAAGATCCGCCCTCCGTACTCGTCACCCCCGACGATCTCTCCACCCTGCTCTACACCTCCGGCACTACCGGACGTCCCAAGGGCGTGTTGTTCCAACATCGCAGCACCGGCGCTGCCGGCAAGCACTTCTGCGCGACGCTCGCCATCACCGCCGACGACACGATCCTCGCCGTTACGCCTCTGTTCCACGGCAATGCCTGGGGCGCGGTGGTGACCGCGCTGCAAGCCGGCGGCACCGTCGCCTATCCGGTGGCCTTCCGCGCCACCGAGTTCTGGCCGCTGGTGCATGCGACCGGCGCGACGGTGCTCTACACCCTCGGCACCATCCTCGCGATCCTGCTCAATCGTGAGCCGAGCGATGAGGAGCGCAGCAATCGGCTGCGGGTGATCGTCGGGCTCGGCAGTGCGCCGATCCGCGATCGGGTCATCGAGCGCTTCGGCGTCGAACATGTCGCCGAGTGCTTCGGTTCGACCGATGCGGGCGTGGTGACGATCACGCCGCTCGGTAGCGCACCGCGGCCCGGGTCGGCCGGCCCGCCGGTCCCGGATGTCGGTATCAAGATCGTTGGCGAGGACGGCAACGAGGCCGGGCTCGGTCAGTCTGGCGAGATCTTGATTCACTCGCCGCATCGCATGGCGGCCTACTTTCGTGACGACGAGCAGACCGCGGCGGCGCTGCGTGACGGTTGGTTTCACACCGGCGATCTCGGCTATCTCGACCGCGACGGCTGGCTGTACTTCGTCGACCGCAAACGCGACGTCATCCGTCGCGGCGGCGAGAACATCTCCTCGATGCTGGTCGAGAAGGTGTTGTTGCAGCATCCCGCCGTCGCCGAGGCCGCTGTCGTCGGCGTGCCTGACCCGGTACTCGGGCAGGAGGTCAAGGCGTTCGTCGTCGCCAGGTCGGCAGTGACGCCGGACGAGCTGCGTATGTTCGCTGCCGAGCGCTTGGCCAAGTTCCAGGTGCCGCGGCTGTGGGAGCTCCGCGAGTCGCTGCCGAAGACCCCGACGCAGCGGGTGGAGAAGTACAAGCTCCGCGAGCAATCAACCAAGGGCGGCACGCTGCTAGGTTGACCCTGTAGCTGCGCTCGGCAGAGCGCGGCACCGGGGGCGGGCCAAGGATCCCCTGCCGCCGGCTACCGACGGCAGCTACACTTTGCTCGCGGCTGCAGGCGGTGATGGATGGAAGAAGCAGTCGTGCGACGGGACCATCCACATTGTCTCCGACTCTTGTTCGAGGGCGGCGACGCGCTTGGAGTAGGCTTGTAGCTCGCTGTCGCTTTCCCAGGCCGCGTACAGGTCGCAGAGGGCGCGGAAGTCCGGAGCCGCCCAGATCAGGATCGCCTCATCGCTGCGCATCGGGGCGCTGTAGGCGCCGAACAGCCACAGACCGCGCCGCTCGAGCAGCGGCCGCAGCTCGCTGGCGACGATGTCGAGGTAGTTGGGTTGCTTGCCGGTGATCAGTCGCACGATGGTGTGGGTACACACCCAGGCTCGCTGGGCCTCGGCTCGCAACTGGTCGCGGCTCGGCGACCACGGTTCGGGTACGAGGATTCGATCGAAGCCGCCGCTGCGCCATTCCGTCGCCTTGGTCCACCACGGCGCCAGCTGCTCGTCCTGCTTCTCCGGCAGGAACTGACGCTCGAGCGCCTGGGCCCAATGGTCCCAGCCATCCATCTCCCAGAGATTGATCACCCGCGGCCAGCGGTTGGTGCTGCCGATCACTTTCCAGGTGCCCATCAGCCGCGAGATGCCGG
>DASPMH010000300.1:0-13044 GCA_035627175.1 Terriglobales bacterium
GTCGCTCGCCGGCTGCGGCACCGACGACTCCGAGCCGAGCAGCGGGCGGGCCTCGGCGCATGGCGTCAGCAACCGCAGCCAACTGGTCGGCGGCGACCGCGCCCTCGGCGAGGTCGGCGACCTCGTCCTCGAGAACGAGAAGATCCGCGTCGTCATTCAGAAGGAAGGTTTTTCGCGCGGCTTCGGCGTCTATGGCGGTGGCTTGATCGATGCCGATCTGCGCCGTCCGCGCGAGGACGGCACCAGCGGCGAAGCGAACGGCAACGATCAGTTCGCCGAGCTCTTCCCCGCCTTCTTCGTGCAAGCCGTCGCCGTCAGTCAGGTGCAAGTCCTCGACGACGGAACCAACGGCGGTCCGGCGCGGGTCGAAGCGAGCGGCGTCGCCGGCGACTTCCTCGAGCTGGTCGCGGTGCTCAACCGCGCCGTCACCGGGTCGAACGCCGACTACCGCGACAACGACAGCCCGCCGCGAATTCGCTACTCGACGATCTACGAGCTCGAGCCGGGCAAGCAGTACGTCAACATCCGCTTTCGGGTCGAGAACATCTCCGATCGCAGCCTGACCTTCCCGGCGCGCGAAGCGAATTTCCTCTTCGGCGTGCTCGGCTTGCCGACCGAGGGCTTCACCGTGCCGATCGGCGACATCGCGCTCTTCGGCGCGACCAGCAAGGTATTCATCCCCGGCGTCGGCTTCGACCTGCGTTTCGGTCTCGAGCGCGCCTATGCCCGCGGCATCGACTTCCCGGCGTTCCCCGGTTTCGCCACCGAGTTCATCGCGTCGCGCGGCGAGAACACCAGCTACGGCATGATCGTCGAAGAGAGCGACCGTAACTACGTCTTCAACAAGAGGAGCTTCTACGAGGACGGGCGGACGCCGATCACGCGCTCGTCGATGCTGGTACCGTTCGTCGCCAGCTCGTTCCTCGGCGTCTTTTATCAAGACGCCCCGCCGGGGCTGGCGCCGGGCGAGTCGTTCGAGCTGCTCAAGCACTTCGTCATCGGTTCCGGCGACGTCGGCTCGGTGCTCGACATCATCAACGAGATCCGCGGGGAAGAGACGGGCCACCTCGGCGGTCAGGTGTTCGATGCCGTCAGCGGCGAGCCGCAGGAAGGCCTGAGCGTCGTCGTCTATCAGCGCCTCAGCGACGGCTCGCACCGGCCGTACAGCCAGTACGATGTCCGCGAGAACGGCTCCTTCGGCGGATCGCTGGTCCCCGGCAACTACAGCCTGAAGGTCGTCGGCACGGCGCGACCGACGACCGGCTTCATCGATTTCGATATCGCGGCCGGCCGCACCACCTCCCTGCGGGTGGCTTCGACACCGCCGGGGCGGATCTTCGTCCGCATCCTCGACGAGAACGGCGTCTCCCTACCGGCGAAAGCGACCGCGGTCGGTCGCTACGCCGCCGAATTCGCCGGCGAGCTGACGCCCTCGTTCCTCTTCGATCTCGAAGCGGGGGAGGATTTTCGCAGCACCGATCTGATCACCGACGATGCCAATGACCCGTCAACGCGCGAGTACATCGAAGGCGTCGGGTTTACGGCCGACGGCATCGTCGAGTTGCTGGTGCGGCCGGGCGAGTACGACGTGGTCAGCAGCCGCGGGCCGGAGTACGACGTCGCTCGCAGCTCGGTCCGTGTCGACGCCGGCCAGACGGCGACGATCAGCCACCGCTTGCGGCGGGTGGTCGATACCCGCGGTTGGGTCGCGCTCGACTCTCACATCCACAGCCGCGCCAGCATCGATTCGCCGATGGGCCTCGACGAGCGTGTCGCTTCGTTGGCCGCCGAAGGTGTCGAGGTCGCCGTCGCCACCGACCACAACTACATCACCGACTACGCCCCCTTCGTCGCCCGCAATGGCCTGATCGAGTGGCTCCATCCGGTCGTCGGGCTCGAGATGACCACGCTCGAATCCGGCCATTTCAACGGTTATCCGCTGCGCTATCAGGTCGGGCCGATCACCCACGGCTCGTTCGAGTGGGCGCGCCGGCCGCCACAGGAGATCTTCGACGGGCTGCGCAATCTCGGCAGCTTGGGTGCGGCCAACACCATCGTTCAGGTCAACCATCCGCGCGACGATCTGCTGGGCTACTACACCCAGTACAGCCGCGATCCGCTGACGCATGCGCAGATCCCGCCGACGTTCCTCGATCAATTCATTTCGCCGACCGGGCCGGCGTTCATCGGCCCCGACGGCAAGACCACCTTCTCGTTCGACTACGAAGCGGTCGAGCTGCTCAACGGCAAGCTGTTCTACGAGGTGCACCACTACCGTGTGCCGGAGCAGCTGCCGCCGGGCGAGCTGCCGCCGGTGATCCCGCCGACGGGCAGCATCCTGCGCGATGTTGACGGGCAGGTGGCGTTCCGTGGCGTCGTCGACGACTGGTTCAATCTGTTGAATCTCGGCTACCGCTACATCGGTGTCGGCACCGGCGACTCACACTCCGGCTTCGACGAAGCCGGCCAGTTCCGCACCATGGTGTACGTCGGCACCGACCAGCCGATGGCCATCAGCGACCGGATGATCGTCAACGGCCTGCGCAGCCGGCGGGCGGTGGCAACCAACGGGCCGCTGATCGACTTCTGGATCAACGATCCTGACGTCGGAGCGATGGGGCAGACGATCGAGGACGGCGACGGCACGGTCGAGTTGACCTACAAGCTGACCAGCGCGCCGTGGATCAGCATCGAGCGACTCAATATCTATCGCAACGGCGTGATCGCGCGGACGATCGAGCTCGATCCGGAGCGCGATCTCGCCGCCGATCCGGTCGAGGAACCTCTCGAGCTGCCGCTCGCGGTCGACGGTGACGGTGCTGCGATCGACAGCTGGTTCGTCATCGAAGCGATCGGCTACCGCAGCATGCACCCGGTGATCCGGGCTCAGGAGATTCCCCCGCTGTTGTTGACCGATGCGCTGGCGAGCTTGGCGGGGCCGCTCGGCTTCGGCAATGACGAGTTCGGCGATCTGCGCCCGGCAGAGGTCTTCCCGGTGACCGGTTATGCGATCACCAATCCGGTATGGGTGACGACCGATGGCGGTGAGTTCACCCCGCCGGGGATCGTGCCGCTGGCGATTCTCGATCGCATCGAGAACTACTCTCGGCTGCAGGAGGGGATCTTTGCGGAGAGCCCGCTGGCGCGGCGCGAGCGCATCGCCGACCAGCGCAGCCGCATCGGTCGCGTCAACGTACCCGGCCAGCGCAACGTTCCGCTGTTCTATCCGCGCTCGGGGAACTTTGCCGATGTGCGCAAGGTGATGTCGCGCTTGGGTGCATTGGGTAAGCACGGCGGGCACTGAGGCCAGGTGTGCCCCGAAAGGAGGGGGAAGACTCGCCCAGTTATCCTGCCGCTTGCGCCGTCGCATCCTCCATCAGCGGCTCGTCGAGGCGGTCGATCGGCGGACCCTGTTTTAGCCAGGCGTTGGCGGCGCGGCGGCCGGCCTTGTGCATCGCCTCGAGCACGTCGCGATTGAAATAGAGGTAGGAGCCGGCGTTGAAACAGTTCTCGCGCGCCGGCCGTACCGGCTCGTAGAGCACTACTTCGCGATACGGACCCTTGTCGAGGCGAGCCAGACGATTGCGCTCGAGCAGCAGCTTGCGGTCGACGTTGTAGGCGTTGTCGAGAAAACCGTCGACGGTGCGCTCGACGGCGCGGCCAAAGTGCGGGAACGGCTGATGCCCCGCCTCAGCGGGCTCGGTCACCAGCACGGTGACGATCTCTTCTGCGCCGAGCGCGACCACCGGCGACAGCGGGGTGTTGACCAGCAGGCCGCCGTCCCAGAGGAGACGGTCGTCGATTTCTACCGGCGGAAACAGCAAGGGGATGCTGCAACTCGCCAGGATCATGTCGATGGTGATCGCGTCGACGATGTTGTAGTCCGGCGGCCGAGTTAGCGGCGTCTCTTTGGTGACGTAACGGACGACCTGGCCGGTGTGCGCGTCGACGGTGTTGATGGCGAGCTTGACCTCGGACGACGGCACCTTGTCGCCGCCGAAGATCTGGCGCAGGCGATTGCGCAGCTCGCTGGTGTCGGCGACGAACGGCGCCTGGATTCCTTCGAGGAACTTGCTGATCAGCTCGAAGCGCGCCGTCAGCAGATACTCGGTGAGGAAGGCGAACACGCTACCGCGCACCGGCGGGAAATGGTGTTGCGCCCGTTGCCAGAGCGCCGACCAGCGTGGCCCCGGCATCATCATCTGCGCCGCCTCGGTGACCATCAGCCAAGCGAGCGTGCGCGCCGCACTGGCGAAGAATACCGGGCTGGCGGTGACCGGCGGATTGTCGGCGATGTCGTTCCAAAACTGCATCATCTGCCGTGGCGACTTGCCGGCGGCGATCAGCGCGCCGTTGATTGCCCCGGCGGAGGTGCCGGAGATCACCAGCGGACCGTCGGTGAAGCGGGGATCCTGCAGCAGCCGTTCGTAGACGCCGACCTGAAACGCACCCCGCGCACCACCACCGGAAAGGACAAATCCTAAGCGTCGACTCATACCCCGGAACCCTCCACCTCGGCGGCTCTTACCACTGCGATCTGCTTTTTGCACAACGAATCGCGAGCGAAGCACGCGCTTTGAGCGAACGTTACCAGCAGCGGCGGCAGGGGTTCTCCGTGGTTTTGGTCTACGCATCGCAATCTGGACAGCGCAATGGTGGTGCCATCGGCGCGCTGCAATGATGTGCGCTATGTGGCTGGTCAAACGGATCGTTTCCATCGACTCCAAACGTGTAGCTCTTACGCCGACGCGATCGGGCTGGGGCTCGCAGCCGCAGTGACAAGCGAGGCGGAGCAGGGTTGCCTAGGGCACAGCGGTTGCACTCAGTGCCGATAGCAATGATTCGAATGTCAGACCCGTGTGGAGGTATAGCAATGGCGCAAGGCAGAATTCCGCGCGACGAGCTCGATGGGCCGCGGCATCGCGCTACCGTGGCGCGGCTCTTTCCCGAGGACAATTACGGCTTTTTGATGCGACCCGACGGCGGGGACGAGATCCGCTTCACCGCGGGCGTCGTCGGGCGCGACGAATTCGACGAGCTGCGCATCGGCAGCGAGGTCCTCTATGATGCCGTGCAAGGCGATACCGGACTCGATGCTACCGCCGTCGAGCTGATCAGCGTGCCATACCCGGAAGAGGAAGAAGCGGAAGAGCCGCTGGCCGCGGACGACGAGGTGCCGGAGATGCCGGACATCTGGCAGGACGAGAAGTAGCCTCAGCCGGCCTGCAGCGGCACCCGCACCGTGAAGGTCGAGCCGGTGCCCGGAGTGCTCGCAACCGCGATCGTGCCACCGAGCAGCTCGACCAGGCGGCGGACGATGTGCAGGCCCAAGCCGACGCCGCCGTGGCGGCGGGTCATCGAGCTGTCGACCTGACGAAAGGGCTCGAAGATCACACTGAGCATTTCGGGTGGGATGCCGATGCCGCTGTCGGCGACGCGGAATTCGATGTGCTCGACCTCGGCGGTGACGTAGACATCGATGCGACCGCGCTCGGTGAACTTGATCGCGTTGCCCATCAGATTTTTGAGCACCACCTTCAGCTTGACCCGGTCGGTGCGCAGCACCGGCAGAGGCTCGCGGAAATGCCAGCGGAACTCCAGGCGCGGCTTGTCCTCGTAGAGCTCGCGCATCTCGCGATCGAGCTCGCGCAACAGTGGTGCCGTGTCGACGGTCTCGAAGCACAGCGGTAACTGGCCTTTGTCGAGCCGGCTCATGTCGAGAGTCGCAGTGATCAGCTCGAGCAAGGTGCGGGCGCTGCTTTCGACCCGCTCGAGGGCTTCGCGCTGCTCCGGCGTCAGCGGGCCGAACTCTCCTTCGAGCACCAGATCGTTGTAACCGAGGATGATGTTGAGCGGCGTGCGCAGCTCGTGCGACATCGTCGCGACGAAGTCCGATTTGAGCCGGTTGGCGCGCTCGAGCTCGCCGTAGAGCTCGGCCGCCTGCATCGCCACGGCGAGTTGCTGAGCGATGGCGCGGGCGAGCTCGACCTGATCGGGAGCAAACGCGCCGGCTGAGCAATTCATCGCCACCAAGGCACCGAGATTACGGCCGCGAACCCAGAGCGGGGCGACGATCGCGGTGCGGACGCGGAGGTCAGTAGAGAAGAGCTCGGGCAGACCCGGCTGCTGCGACAATTCGTCGAGGACGAAGGTTTCGCCCTGGCCGAGGCGGCCACCGAACGGCTGGCCGAAGGGCAGCTCGACCTGACGCACTTTCGGCACGAGCTCGGCAGGGACACCGAGCTCGGCGATCGGTCGCGTCACCCGGCGCTTCTGGTCGGACTGAAAGATGACCACACCATCGCAGGGCAGGACGTGGGCGATCTCGCGTTGTACTCGCGCCAGCAGCTCGTCGAGATCGAGGGTGCCGGCGATCGTCGTCGCCACTTCGAGCAAAGCCTTGGTGCGGCGCTCGGCACGCAGCCTCGCGGTCAGATCGCGGCCGATGCCGGTCATGCCGATCAAGCGGCCGCTTTCGTCGTGCAGCGGTACGCCGGTGTAGTGGTACGGCGTCAGCGTGCCGTCGCGGTGCCGCATGCGGGCTTCGACCTCGCCGTAGCCGTTGCTCAGAACCTCGCCGATGGCCCGGGCGACGCGTGGGTGGTCCTCCTCGGCGAAGAACGTCAGCGCCGAAAGACCGGTGATGTCGCTGCCCTTCCAGCCGGTGATCTGCTCCGCCTTGCGATTCCACTTGGTGACCCGGCCCTCGACGTCGAGGCGATAGAGCACGTCGGGAATTGTCTTGACGATGTTCTCGCTGTCGCGCAGTGCCGCAGCGAGCTCGGCTTGGACCTGCATCGGCTCGCTGATGTCGCGGGCATTGGAGACCAAGGCGCGCACGCCGGGCTCGTCGAGCAGATTGCTGACGGTGCATTCGAGCCACCGCCACGAGCCGTCTTTGTGACGATTGCGGCAGCGCATCGTCACTGTCGCGCCGGTGGTCTCGGCTATGCTTCGCAGAGCGGCGCTGGTCGGCCCGAGGTCGTCGGGATGAATCCAGTCGAACACCGGCTGCCCGAGGAACTCCTCGGGGGCGAAACCGAGGATGCGGGAGAGCGAAGGGCTGGTGTAGAGCACCGTTCCGTCCGGCGCGAGCAGAGCGATGCCGTCGAAGCTGCGTTCGATCAGAGCGCGAAAGCGGCGGTCGAGCTCCGCGGGCGCGGCGATGGCAGCAGCGGACGCAGGAGATTTGGCGTCGGCAGAAAGAGTCATGGCGATTTCTGGAAAGCTCCGGGCGCTCTTATCGCGTAGGCCGACACGGATTTCCATGCAAATAGCGCAGCGGCAGCGGGAATTCGCCCGAAACGCCGCGGCGCCGCGGAGGTTCCTTGTCAGCCGCTGCACGCCAATGTTAGGTCTGTCCGATGCTGGATCTACGCAAGCGCAGCGTACGCGAGGCGATGAGCGTACGCGTCGACATCAATGGTGCGGTGGCTGAGACGATCGGCTCTGCCGGCGTCGCCGCGGCCGAGGTCGAAGCGCTGCAGCCCCAACTGATCGCCGTTGCCGATGATCTGCGGGCACAACGCCAAGCCGGCCAGGCTGCCTTCTACGAGCTACCCTACGAGCGCGAGTCGCTGGCGGCGACCAAGGCCTTGGCCGAGACGCTGCGTGAGGAGAGCGAAACCCTGGTGGTGCTCGGTATCGGCGGCTCGGCGCTCGGCACCAAGACGCTGATCGAGTCTGTCGCCGATGGCAGTCGGGCCGTGCGCGTCGCCGACAACATCGATCCCTGGTCGTTCGGAGCCCTGCTCGACGGGCTCGATCTGCAGCGCACGACCTTCAATGTGATCAGCAAATCGGGCGAGACCGCTGAGACGATGTCGCAGTTCCTGATCGTGCGCGAGCTGCTGCTGCGGCAACTCGGCGGCGTCGATTACGTCAGTAAGGTGATCCTCACCACCGACGCCGGCAAAGGCGCGCTGCGCCAAGTCGTCCATGACGAAGGTTTTCGCTCGCTGGTGATCCCCGCCGCCGTCGGCGGGCGCTTCTCGGTGCTGACTCCGGTGGGATTGCTGCCGGCCGCTTTCGCCGGGATCCGCCTCGACGATCTGCTCGCCGGTGCGGCGTGGATGGACGAGCGCTGCCAGGAACCCGAGATCTGGAAGAACCCAGGGCATCTGCTCGGCACCTTGCTGTACCTCGCCGATACCAAGCACCGGCAGAACATCGCGACGCTGATGCCCTACAGCGACCGCTTGCACTGGTTTGCCGCCTGGTTCGCTCAGCTCTGGGCCGAGAGCCTCGGCAAGGCGCAGCACCTCGACGGCACCGCCGCCAACGTCGGCCAGACCCCGCTGACCGCGGTCGGCGCCACCGACCAGCATTCGCTGCTGCAGCTGTTTGCGGAAGGCCCCAAAGACAAGATCACCATCATGTTGCGAGTCGAAGACCACGGCCGCGAGCTGCCGGTTGCCAGCGCTTATAAGGATATCGAGCCGCTGGCGTATCTGGGCGGCACCGGCCTCGGCAAGCTGCTCAACATGGAGCAGCGCGGCACCGAGGTCGCGCTGGTCAAGCAGGGCCGGCCGGTGATCACCTTGAGCGTGCCCCAGATCAACGCCTTCACCATCGGCCAGCTGTTCTACCTCTTCGAGGTGGCGACGGTGTTCGCCGGCGGGCTCTACCGAATCGACCCGTTCAACCAGCCCGGCGTCGAGGAGAGCAAACGACTGACCTATGGCCAGGTCGGTCGCGCCGGCTTCGACGCCAAGAGCGAGGAAGTGCGTGCCTACCTCGCTAATAAGAAGGATCATCTGATCGTCTGACATGGAGGCCGAGGCGACGCCGACCCGACGGATTCGGGTGCTGCCACCGGAAGTGGCCGACAAAATCGCCGCGGGCGAGGTGGTCGAGCGCCCGGCCTCGGTGGTCAAGGAGCTGGTCGAGAACTCGCTCGATGCCGGCTCGTCGCTGGTCGAAGTCGAGTTGGAGGACGCCGGCATCGGTCTGATCGCGGTGATCGACGACGGCGAAGGGATGAGCCGCGAAGATGCCCCGGTCGCCTTCGGCCGCCATGCGACCAGTAAGGTTCGCACCGTCGACGATCTCTTTCGCATCACCACGCTCGGCTTCCGTGGCGAGGCTCTCGCCAGCATCGCCGCGGTGTCGACGACGACGTTGATCACGCGCCGCGCCGGCGATCTCAGCGGCACGCGGGTAGTGGTCCGTTCCGGCGCGATCGTCGAAGTCTGCGAGGCCGGCGCGCCCGCCGGCACCCGCATCGAGATCGTCGATCTGCTCGGCAACACCCCGGCGCGCCGCAAGTTCCTCAAGTCGGCGGCGACCGAGGTCGGTCACGTCAGCGAGCTGATCACCCGCACCGCGCTGTCGTTCCCGCATGTCACCTTCCGGCTGCGGCACGGCTCGCGGACACTGATCGACTACGCCGGCGTCAGCGACCCGGTCGATCGTCTGGCGCAGGTCTTCACCCGCGAGCGCGCCAGCGCGATGCTTCCTTTCCACGGCCGCTCCGCCGCCGGCTCGATCCGCGGCTGGCTGAGCGATTCGCACGTCAGCTTTCCTTCGAACCGCCACATCTACACCTACGTCAACGGACGTTTCGTCCGCGACAAGCTGGTCAGCCATGCGCTGGTCGCGGGCTACAGCACCTTGCTGATGCACGGCCGCTACCCCGGCGCGGCCGTGTTCATCGAGGTGCCGGCGGAGGACGTCGACGTCAACGTCCATCCTGCCAAGTCGGAGGTTCGCTTCCGCCGCGGCGGTGCGGTGCACGACCTGATCACCCAAGCGGTCAAGGAGCGCTTGCGCGCCCAAGGCGCGCCCCGCGAGGCCGCCGCGCCGCAGGTGCCTACCGCCGCCGATGCCTTGCTGCGCCAGATGGCCCTGGTCGATCCGGCGGCGCGACGGCCGGTCGGTCCGTTGCGGCTGGTCGCGGCCGACGGGCGCGCTTGGGCCGGCAGCGGCGCTGCGCCGATGCTGCCGCAACGGCCATCGCGCGCTGCCGGGATCGAGGCGTGGCAGCGTGGCGAGCCGCATCCCGGCGTGCCTCCCAGCCATGGCCACGGTAGTGCCGCCGAGGCCGCCGTCGGCTGGGGCAATGCCGCGCCCGCACTCGCGCCGATGCCGGCGGCACAGCCCGCGGCCGCAGAGGCGACTCAGCCGGCGGCGGGCTTCTTCGCTCGCTTGCGGGTGATCGGGCAGGCTTTCGAGGGCTACCTGGTTTGTCAGAACGGCGACACCTTGTTCCTGATCGATCAGCACGCTGCCCACGAGCGGGTGACCTTCGAGCGGCTGCGCACCGCCTACGCCGCCGGCGGCGTCGCCCGCCAGCGCCTGTTGATGCCGGTGGTGGTCGACGTCGGCGCGCGCTCGGCGCCGCTGTTGGCGGAGAAGGTAGCCGAGCTGGAGAATCTCGGTTTTGAGCTCGAGCCTTTCGGCGGCAGCAGCATCGCCGTGCGCGCCGTGCCGGCGCTGTTGGCCGATTCCGATCCGGCGACGCTGATTCGCGATCTCGCCGATGATTTCAGCGAGGTCGATCGCTCGCGCCAGCTGAGCGCGGCGGCAGAGGCGGTGCTGGCACGGCTCGCCTGCCACAGCGCGGTGCGCGTCGGCCAGACCCTCGGTACGGAGCAGATTCGCGCTTTGCTGACGTCGATGGACCACATCGACTTCGCCCACAACTGCCCGCACGGCCGACCCGCCTACATCACCCTACCACGCAGCGATCTCGAGCGCCTCTTCAAGCGCACCTGAGACAGCACCGGAGCAGCTACGACGATGCCTCGACCAATGCTTCCAGCTCCGGCTGGCACCAGCGGGTGGTTGGGTCGTTGCGGAACCAGGTCAGCTGGCGCTTAGCCAGCTGGCGGGTCGCCCGCGCCATGCGCTCGCTCGCCTCGGCCAAGGTGCAGCGGCCGAGCAGGTAGTCGGTGATCTCGCCGTAGCCGGTGCTGCGCATCGCCGGCAACTGCGGGTCGTAGCCGGCGGCGAGCAGCCCCGCGACTTCGTCGATCATCCCGGCGGCGAGCATCGCCGCGCAACGTCGATCGATGCGCCGGTACAACTCGTCGCGAGGTACAGCGAGAGCGATGGTGCGCAGCTCGAGGTCGCGGCTGCCGAAGCGGTGCTCCGCCTGCCATTGGCTCAGCCGACGCCCGGTCGCGGCGAACACCTCGAGGGCGCGGATCAAGCGCAGGCGATCGTTCGGGTGCAGGCGCGCTGCCGCTGCGCTGTCGACCTGCTGCAGGCGACGATGCAGTGCGCCCGCCTCGGCATCCTCGACCGCGCTGAGCTCCTGGCGCAAAGCCGGGTTGCGCGGCGGACCCTCGAACAAGCCGCCGCGCAGCACCTTGAGATAGAGGCCGGTGCCGCCGACGAGCAGCACCCGCCGGCCGCGCCGAGTGATATCGGCGACCGCCGCCAGGGCGAGCGCGCGGTAGCGGGCGACGTCGAAGGGTTGGTCCGGCGCGACGACATCGAAGAGATGGTGCGGCACCACGGCACGCTGCTCGAGCGTCGGCTTGGCGCTGCCGATGTCGAGGCCGCGAAAGATCTGGCGGGAATCGGCGTTGACGATTTCGGCACCGAGACGCTGAGCCAGGGCGATGCCGAGCTCGGTCTTGCCGCTGCCGGTCGGGCCGGCGAGGGCGAGAACGGTCGGGTGCGGTGGAACGGCTGCGACGGGCGGCATGACGTCACCAACACTGCCATCCCCGAGTGCATTTCAGAAAGCGTTTCGCTTGCGTTGCTTTCTGAGCTGCGGTAGCAACGCCGCCGTCTCGAATCCACGGCGCTCGGTGACCGTACTGCGAGCTTCCTCGCTGCCGTCCTTCACCGCTGCCGCCTCATGAGGACCGCTTGCCGCCCCCCCGTTCGCTGGAGGAACTACGCACCGAAATCGATCGGCTCGATGATCGCCTGATCAAACTGCTCAACCAGCGCGCCGCGGTGGTGGTGCAGGTCGGTGAGCTCAAATCGCGAACCAAGTCGGTCTACTTCACGCCCGACCGCGAGAAGCGCGTCTACCAGCGCGTGCTCGAACAGAACCGCGGCCCGCTCGATGACGCCAGCGTGCGGGCGATCTACCGCGAGATCATCGCCGCGTGCCTGTCGCTGGAGCGACCGCTGCGGGTCGCCTGCCTCGGACCCGAAGGAACCTTCTCGCACGAAGCACTCGAGCGCCAGTTCGGCACGCGCGCCGAAGCGGTGCTGCTGCCGTCGTTCAGCGCCGTCTTCGACGAAGTCGAGCACGGCCGGGTCGACTACGGCATCGTGCCGGTCGAGAACTCGACCCACGGCGTAGTCGCCGAGACGCTCGATCGCTTCGTCGCATCACCGCTGAACATCAAGTCGGAAGCGCTGCTGCGCATCGATCAGTGTCTGCTGTCGAAGTCCGGCCGTGTCGACCGGATCAAGCGCATCGTCTCCCACCCGCAATCGCTCGGCCAGTGCCGGCAATGGTTGGCCGAGCACTTGCCCCAGGTGCCGCTCGAGGAAGTTGCCAGCAACGCCCGAGCGGCGGAGCGGGCGCGCGATGACTCGGGCGTGGCGGCGGTCGCCGGCTTGACCGCGGCGCATCGCTACAAGCTGCGTGTCGTCGCCCGCAACATTCAGGATCAGGCCAACAACTTCACCCGCTTCTTCGTCATCGGCCGCGATCCGATCGCCAAGGCGAGCGGCGACGACAAGTCTTCGCTGCTGCTCTCGGTCAGCCACACCGCCGGCGCCTTGCACCGGGTGCTCAAGCCGTTTGCCGATCATCAGGTCAGCCTGTGCAGCATCGAGTCGCGCCCGCTCAAGGGCCGGCCATGGGAGTACCTCTTCTTCCTCGATCTGGTCGGCCACGTCGACGAGCCGCGCGTCAAACGTGCCCTCGCCGCGGTCGCCAAACGCTGCCATGCGGTCAAAGTTCTGGGATCCTATCCCGCGGCCTTGCCGCCGCCATGAGGACCGTACCAGCCGATGAGTGACATCGCCGTACCGCAATGGATCCGCAGCCTGATCCCGTACCCGCCGGGCAAGCCGATCGCCGAGCTCGAGCGCGAGCTCGGCATCCGCGACTCGATCAAGCTTGCTTCGAAC
>DASPMH010000301.1:0-3417 GCA_035627175.1 Terriglobales bacterium
ACTACGACACCGTGCTGGCGGAGCTGACCCATGCCTTGCGGCGCGAGCTCGATTACCGCGCCGAGGCCGCCAGCGCCGCGGCGTTTGCACGCTGCTTTGCGGGCAATGACGACATCGTCATTCCGGCGGTGCACGCCGAGAAATCTACGGATCGGGTGTTGGTGCTCGGATTCATCGACGGCGTACGCCTTACCGACTACCTCGACGACTGCGAGCAGCGCGGCGAGGCGGGGGCGCGCCAGCGCGATCGCATTCTCGGCATCGTCTTGGAGAGCTTCTGCGAGCAGGTGTTGGTGCACGGCATCTTTCACGCCGACCCGCATCCCGGCAATTTTCTCGTCGTCGAAGGGCAGCACGGGCCACGTCTGGCGATCCTCGACTTCGGCAACGTCGAGACCTTCGCCGCCGAGCGCCGGCGCGCTTACGCCGAGCTCGGCTTAGCCATCCTGACGCACAACGGCGCGCGCATGGCGGAGCTGCTGGAGACTCTAGGTTTCCGCAGCCGCAGCGGCGACGGCACCTCGCTGGCCACCTTCGCCGAGATGTTGCTCGAGCCGTTCCAAGCCGGCGGCGATCCTTTCAACATCGATGCGAGAGCCCGCTTCGAGCAGGTCTTGGAGCTGACCCGGCTCAATCCGATCGTGCAGATCCCCGGCGACTTCGTCGCGCTCGGCCGCGTCTTCGCCTCGCTCGGCGGTCTGCTGATGCGCTACCGCCCCAACCTCGATCTGGCTCAGGTGATCGCCGCAGCGCTTGGGAAAGCAGTGAAGCGGTAAAGCAGTGGAGCAGTGATGCTCCCATGCTTCACTGCCAATTTACGCCGCCTTGCTGGTGCCGCTGCGTTTGCGGGTGCCGCCGCGGTGGCGCTGCGGGGCTCGCTCCGGAGTGCGCTGGCGCAGGCTCTCCTTCAAGCGCTCCATTAGATCGATGACGTTCTCCTCGCCCGGCTCACTCTCGACGCTGCTCTCGACGACGTCGCGGCCTTCGTCGTTCTTCTGCTCGATCAAGGCGACCAGGCGGCGATTGCGCTGGTCGACCAGATCGGCCGGCGCGAGCGCATTGCCCGACATCTTCTCGATCGCCTTGACCATCGCATTGACGTCCTTCTTGGCGGCCTTCTGCTGGTCGGGCAGACCGACCATCGCCGCACTGCGAATCTCATCGGCGAAGCGCAGTGTCTCGGCGCGCATCAGCCCTTTCTCCGCCATGATCGCGATCAGATATTCTTTGCCGCGCATGACGAAAGTGGCGATGCCGGCGAGCTTGGTCTTCTCCATGGTCTCGGCCAACAGCCGGTACGCTTTGCTCGAGCCGCCGGCAGGAACCAGGTAGTAGGGGCGATCGAAGTAGATCGGATCGATATCGTCGAGATCGACAAAGCGGCGCAAGTCGATATCCCGTGACGCCTCCGGCGCGAGCGACTCGAGCTCCTCGTCGGTGACGACGATGAAGTCGCCGCTGCCGGTGTCGAAGCCACGCACCAGTTGCTCGTAGTCGACCTGCTTCTCCTCGCTCGAGCAGGCGTAGCGACGGCCGACCGGAGTGCCGTCCTTGGTCAGCATCCGCAGCGCGATGTCCTGATTGCGACTGCCCGGCAGCAAGTTGACCGGGATGCTGACCAACCCGAAGCTGACCGTGCCCGACCAGATCTGTCGCCCGCGTCCCCCGCCTTCTTCCAGCTCGCTTTCCGCCATTCTGATGCCTCGCTATGCGGCGCGCGCTTTGGTCTTGCGTGCCGTCTTCTTCTTCGCCGGCTTCGCGCCGCCCATCGCCGCCAAGCTTTGCTCGAGAGCGCGGGCGAGGTTGGCTGCCTCCGGCTTCTCCTTGGGTTTGGGCAGCTCGATGTCCTCGCCTTCGGCCTTGCGGCGAACCAGATCGAGGATCCTCTCGCGGTACTCGTCGTGGAACTCGGTAGCTTCGAACTTGCCCTTGAGCATTTCGACCAGCTGCTTCGCCATCGCCAGCTCCTGGGCGTCGGGGGCGCGCCCTTTAGGGGCATCGATCTCACTCGGCTCGATCACCTCGCCGGCGCGCCGCAAGGTGACCAGCATCAGATGCTCGCCATTGACCCGCAGCGCACCGACATAGGCACGCTTGCGCATGGTCCAATGGACGATTCCCTCTTTGTCTTCGTGCTCGAGCGCTTCGACCAGTGCCCAATACGGGCTGTCGTCGCCGTCGGGTCCGAGCCAATACGGGCGATCGTAGAGGGCGTGGTCGAGCGCCCGTGGCGGCACGAAGCGTTCGACCTCGATCGCTCGCGACTCGGGCGGATCGATCGAAGCCAGCTCCTCGGCGGTGAGCAGGACGAAGCGCCCTTTGGCAATCGGCGCGCCTTTCTGCACTTCCTTCGACTCGACCTCTTTGCCGGTCTTGATATTGACCATGGCCTGCTTAACCGGGGCGCGATCCTTTTGGTGCAACAAACGGAAATGGACGCCGCGGTCTTCGAGCCCGGCATAGAGTTTCACCGGCACCTCGAGCCCGCCGAACTGGATCGAACCTTTCCACATTGCTCGGGCGGCCATGCACCTTCGGGGAACAAGAACGATGCCGTTGGAGTGATCCTGCGATTCGTCGCCGCTTGCTAGGCGGGTGGAAGTAAGTACCAGCTTTTTGAGGCACGGAGGACGCAGAGGTTTCACGGATTGCTTTATGAAAATTTGTCGATTGCTGCGAAGGCTGCGAGGAGCATCTCCGCGGTTACCGGCCATCGCCACGCTTCGTAGAGAGTCGGTTGCTTGGTTGGTCGGGTACGGAAGTCGTGCGCCAATGCCGGACGATGCCGCTCGTAGCCGTGATCGAAGTGGGTGAGCAGCTGGGCTTGCGATCGGTAGAGCTGAAATAGCTGTCGCTTCAGCTCGCGCTCTTCGCTGTTGAGATAGCGGACGAGGCCGGGATCGCCGGCGGCGAACTGTCCGGGCTCGAGACGTTTGCGGAAGCGGTACAGAGCGAACTGCCAGTGCCGGGCGCCGGTGCGCGCGGCGAGCCGCGCCGCCAGGAAGGCGGCGACATCGTGGTCGGGATGACCGCCATCGTACGCCGGCGACCAGATCGTCGCCGGCGGCCATGCCGCCGCTATCCGTTGCAGCTCGCTCTCGAGGCGAGCGAGCTCGCGAAAGGCTTCCATGTCGACCGCCTCGAGGAAATGCAGCTGCTCGCGGGCGATACCCATCCAAGCCGCGGCGCGTTCCGCTTCGAGCCGCCGCCGGGCGGCATACTCCTGGCGCGACGAGCACTCGCTGTTGAAGAAGCGCGGATCGCGCGGCGCACTGTCGGTGAGATAGACGATACGCACGTCTTTCAACTGGCGGACGCGGATGCCCATGCCGACGCCGTCGTCGTCGATGTGGGCCGCGATGATGAGGTGAAGGGGATCTGCCATCGCGCGCCGTAGTCTAGCGGAAATCACCCGCG